>JAKAXI010000071.1 GCA_021816665.1 Bacillota bacterium
CCAAATGTTTCGGCCATGCACAACCACCTCATCCGATAGTTTTGATTCCCCAACAAACCGACGCAGGGCGGCTCACAGGTCGCCGTGGGCCCGGAGTCGCCCCTGTTGGACTTAATGTACGTTCTGGCCTTCGCGCCGGTGACAGCGCCAACCAGACCATCAGCCCGATGATCAACCGCCCTGAATCGGCGCACTGTCGTACACCGGCACAGGCTGCGGCGCAGTCGCGACTGTCGCCTTGAAGACGTACATGATAACCTCTTCTTCCATGCTGTGGATCATCGCTTCGAACATCTCGAAGCCTTCCTTCTGGTAGATCACGAGTGGGTCGGCCTGTCCATAGGAACGCAGGTGAACGCCTTGACGGAACTGATCCATAGCGTCGATGTGGTCCATCCACTTCGCGTCAACTGTGCGAAGTACCACAACGCGTTCAAGCTCCCGAAGGAATCCTTCCAACTCAGTTTCACGCGCATCGTAGTTCTCCACCATCAGTTCCGTGAGCCGCTCGTTCAATTCGTCGCGGGTCAACTTGCGCAGGTCCTCTTCTGTCGCCTGGTTGGGCAGCAGGAAGTGACGTTCTGCGTAGGCAATGAGCCCGGGAATGTCCCACTCTTCCGGGATTTGCTCCTCAGAGCAGTAAACGTCAAGCATGTGGTCGATCAAGTCCTTAGCCATGCCCTCGACAATTCCGCGCAGGTTCTCCTCTTCAAGGATCTGCCGGCGCTGGCGGTAGATCACCTCGCGCTGCTTGTTCATCACGTCGTCGTAGCGAAGTACGTGTTTGCGGATGTCGTAGTTGTTGCCTTCCACCTTGCGCTGCGCACGCTCCATGGCGCCAGTCAGCATCTTGTTCTCAATCGGCTGATCTTCCTCGAGACCGAGACGGTCCATCAGGCGCGAAATGTTGTCCGAGCCAAACAGGCGCAACAAGTCGTCTTCGAGGGAGAGGAAGAACTGGGAAGATCCCGGATCGCCTTGACGACCGGCACGTCCGCGCAACTGATTGTCGATCCGCCGGCTCTCGTGGCGTTCGGTACCGATGATATGGAGGCCTCCGAGTTCGGGTACCCCTTCACCAAGAATGATGTCCGTACCGCGTCCAGCCATGTTGGTGGCGATAGTCACGGTGCCCGCCTGGCCGGCGTGCGAAATAATTTCCGCTTCGCGCTCGTGCTGTTTCGCATTCAACACCTGGTGTCGAATCCCACGCTGAGCAAGAAGGTCTGAGAGGTACTCGGATTTGTTGATCGATGTAGTACCAACAAGTACCGGTTGGCCCGTGCCGTGCCGCTTGGCAATCTCTTCAACAACCGCGTTGAATTTCGCGCGCTCCGTCTTGTAGATCACGTCGCCGATGTCGTTGCGGATCATCGGCCGGTTGGTCGGCACAACGACGACGTCCATACCGTAAATCTCCGTCAATTCCTTTTCCTCGGTCTTCGCCGTACCTGTCATGCCAGAGAGTTTGTCGTACATGCGGAAGTAGTTTTGCAGAGTAATCGTGGCGAGCGTCTTCGACTCATTCTGGACGCGAACGCCTTCCTTCGCCTCGATCGCCTGGTGCAGGCCCTCACTGTATCGGCGACCTTCCATAAGGCGGCCTGTGAACTCGTCAACGATGATGATCTCGTCACCGTGCACCACGTAATCTTTGTCCCGGTGCATCAAGCCGTGCGCCTTCAGACCTTGCGTGATGTGGTGCATCAGCGTGACGTGGTTGGGATCAAACAAATTGGTTACACCAAAAAACCGCTCCGCCTTTTTCACGCCCGAGTCACTCAGGTTCGCTGTGCGCATTTTTTCATCGACGTCGTAGTCGTCTTTGCGCAGGCTGCGCACGAAGACGTCCGCGCGGAAGTACAGGTCGGCGGACTTTTCTGCTTGGCCGGAGATGATGAGCGGTGTACGGGCTTCGTCGATGAGAATGCTGTCGACTTCGTCGACGATGGCGTAGTGGAGTGGGCGCTGTACCATCTCGTTCACGTTCATAACCATGTTGTCGCGCAAGTAGTCAAAGCCGAACTCGTTGTTCGTTCCGTACGTGATGTCTGCCAAATACGCACTTCTTTTAGCGTCGTGGTCCATGTCGTGGACATTCAGACCGACCGTAAGGCCGAGGAACGTGTGTACGCGACCGGCCATTTCACTGTCGCGGCGAGCTAGGTAGTCATTGACGGTGACGACGTGCACACCTTTGCTAGTCAGTCCGTTCAGATAAGACGGCAACGTAGCCACGAGCGTCTTACCTTCACCGGTTTTCATCTCAGCTACACGGCCTTCGTGTAGCACCATGCCGCCCATCAGCTGAACGTCGAAGTGCCGCTGTCCAAGCACACGTTTGGATGCCTCTCGCACCACGGCGAACGCCTCTTCTAACAGGTTGTCCAGTTTCTCCCCTTGCTCGAGGCGCGAGCGAAACTCGAACGTTTTGCCCCGCAATTCGTCGTCGGACAACTTCTCAAGCTCGGGTTCAAATGCGTTCACCCGGGCAACACGTCTACGCAATCGAGCAATTTCTCGCTCGTTGGAATCCACGATTCGCGCTAGGAGTCCCACGGAAGGTCACACCCCTCTCATTCATTGGGCAGTTAGCCCCCAACTCCCCGTTTTAAGATTGTACCTGTCATCCCCTCATATCACAACTCCCAACGTTTGTCACGCTATGTACGCAGAAAGAGGCTGTCCCGGCAGGCATAAAATGCCCTTCGGTCAGCCTCTTTTCGCCTTACCCGTCTTCCTTCTCCCCATGCTTCTTACGAGATCACGGTGCCATCACACGGAGTGAGGGCAGGGATCAGGTTTGTACACGTTTTATGCACGCGGTTCAAGCAAACCGTAATGTCCATCCTTACGTCTATACAGCACGTTGACGTCGTCGCTGTCGGCATTAATGAACATGAAGAAGTCGTGCCCAAGCAGGTTCATCTGCATCATTGCTTCTTCGACGTCCATCGGCTTCATCGGGAAACGTTTGACTCGGACGACACGCGGCTCATCTTCACCGTCCAGCGTCACGGTGCGAAACGCGCCGTTTGCCACAGACGTTTTAATGCGAGTGCGCAGGCCCTGATCGCGAAACCGTTGATTCAGCCTCTCTTTATGGCGGTGAATCTGTTCCTCCAGTTTATCTGCAACGGTATCTATAGAGGCGTACATATCGGACGATAGTTCTTCTGCACGAAACAAAATGCCGTGAATCTGCAGCATCACCTCAACCCGGTGCATGCCTCGTTCCACGGACATGGTCACAGAAACTTCCTTCTCAGGTGGAGCGTCAAAGTACCGTTCAAGGCGACCGAGTTTTTTCTCCGCGTACTCGTTTAAAGCGTCGGTGACACCCATGTGATCGCCGCGGACTTGGATGTTCATAGTAATCCCTCCTCCACTGATATAACCTTCAGTATACACATTCAGAAGGGACTTTCTAGTGACTCCCAAATTTTTTAAACCTCTGTTTTCCTTCGCCCCGCACTGGCCATCTCTTGCGTGCAGCGCGCACAAAAACGCCCCACCTGCGTTGGGCGCCCACAGCGTGCGCACGCGTACGTCAGATTGGGGTTATCTCGAAGTATCAGTCTGCCTTCGCGGATGAGCGAGACGATCAACGATTCGTCCGTTCCGGTGCGCTCCACCAACTCCTCCATCGTTGTGTCCCGGTGGTCATGCAAGTACAACCGCACAGCCGCAAACGCCCGGTCTTCCTCCACAATGCAGGCAGAGCAAATGTCGCGACGTACCCGATTGTAGATTTTCCCGCACCGCTTGCAGTGGGCGATGGCCATGCAGACCGCCTCCTGCCATCATTATAGCCCCTGTCCAAATCACCGTAAAGACAACGGCCGTTCAGACCTACTTACAGGTGATTGTGCTCGCGCACCGATTCAACACGCGCGATGGCCACACATGTCACGCCAGCAGCGCCCGCGCGAAAAAGCACCTGCGAGCAAGCCTCGACCGTCGCTCCTGTCGTCACGACATCGTCCACGAGCAGCACATGCTTGTCCGATACATCTGCTCCCGGGCGCATGCAGAATGCCCCAGCCAAGCTTTTGCGCCTTTCAGTCACGGACTTTGCAGTCTGAGATTGAGTGAATTCTTCCTTCGCCTGTGGTCGACGCACTAAGCAGGAGTACAACGGCAGTTGTAGTTCTCGAGCTACAGCAGTTGCCAAGAGACCGACGTGGTGATAGCCACGTTTGCGGAATCGATCCGGCGTAGTTGGAACTGGTGTGATACAGGTCGCGTCAGCAAGCACTGGATCACCCTTGCAGGCCCGCACCACTTGACTACTGAACCAGTCTGTCAATCCAAGGACTCCATCGTACTTCCACTTCCGGATCGCAGACCTCGCCAGCCCTTCGTACGGCATGGCTGGTAGAACCCGAACCGTCCGTCCCTTAACAGAGACCACCCCTGGCCGCGCATAGCCAGCACTTTGTGCCGCATCCTGCAGGCAGAAAAAGCAAATGCCGACCGGTGCAGGTCCCATTCCTGCAAGAGACTCCGAGTCACCCCCCGCGCCAAGCTGGAATTCATGCAGGGGGCGCTGACAAAGTAGACAGGTCCCTTGTTGTGGCGGAAACAGCCAGTTCACCGCTTGGTTTGCTGCAGAGCGAAGAAGAAAACGCCAGGTGTAGGACTCCACTCAAACCCCTCCCTGCCAAGCGGGAAGCTGTTCGCGATTAGGCCTTCTCGTAGTACACGAGCGCCAGCAGTCCAGGTCCCGTGTGAGCCCCAACAACCGGGCCAAGTTCACTGATGTCCGTCTCGATATTAGGGTATTTCGCCTCGAGCTGGTCTCGCAGGGAGACTGCATCGTTGTACCGCTGCGCGTGCACAACGCCCACTTTCAAGTGTTTGCCCGTGCTGGCATCCGTGTCAAATTCGGCTAGCATCCGCTCCATGGCACGACGGTGTGTACGCACCTTTTCAAACAGGTCGATGCGCCCGTCGTTGATCGTGAGAATCGGTTTTATTTGCAACAGAGCACCAAAGGCGGCGGCAGCGCCGCCAATGCGACCGCCGCGGTGCAGCATCTCCAAAGTGTCCACCACGAAGAATGCGCGCTCGCTCGCCAACTCCTTTTCCCACAGCGCCAAAATGTCATCCGGTGTCCCGCCCTCATCGGCGAGTTGAACGCCATCCAGCAGAGGCCCCGCAATCCCGTAACTCGAGATCCGGGAATCCACGACGTGAATCGGGCCACCCACCATGTTGGCCGCCGCTTCCGCAGAAGCCACCGTCCCGCTGAGATTGCTCGAGAGAAGAAGGCACATGACTGCATCATGGTCGGCTAACAGGCGCTCAAATGTCTCAGCAAACTCTCCCACTGGTGGCTGTGACGTGGTCGGGAAGTCTTTGGAGTTCACCAGTCGCCGATAAAAATCCTCAGAGGACAAGTCGAACCCCTCGCGGTACACATTGCCCTCAAAGACCACTGACAGCGGCACCACAGAAATGTTGTGCTCCCGAATCTGCTCAGGGGACAAGTACGCTGTACTGTCCGTCACAAATGCAATTTTGCTCATGAGTTAACCTCCTGCAAACTGCCTTCAAGTCTGGAAAGCGTAAACCAAAAGTCGCTTCCGCGCCCAGGTTCGCTGCTCACTCCGACTTCGCCGCCATGGGCGCCAATGATGTGTTTCACAATCGCGAGACCAAGGCCCGTCCCCCCAGAGGCCCTGCTCCTGTCTCGGTCGACGCGGTAGAACCGTTCAAACACTCGCTCGATGTGTTCCGGGGGAATCCCGATGCCCGTGTCCGTGACATGCACCTTCACACGGTCGATGAGGACATCGTACCGAATCCGGATCTGTCCACCTTCGGGTGTATAGTAGATTGCGTTGGATACTAGGTTAAGTACGACTTGCAACAACTTGTCTTGATCGCCCCAAACCGTCAAATCATCACACGGATCTGCGATAAGTTCGATTTCGCGACGCGACGCTTGGTTCTGCAAACGGTGCAGAGCACCTTCAATGACGTCTGGCAGTCGCACACGCCCCGGGTGCAGGTCGCGATCCGTCCCCTCCAGCTTGGAGAGTTCCAGCAGGTCCGAGACCAAATTGCTCATCCGCAGCGATTCATCGTAGATGGTTTGTAGAAACGAGTGCTGGGTGAGCTCATCCACGTCTTCATCAAGCAGCGTTTCGGCAAAGCCGCGAATCGACGCAATTGGTGTCTTTAGCTCATGAGAAACGTTCGCGACAAACTCGCTGCGCATGCGTTCAAGTCTCCGCCACTCCGACACGTCAGTGAGCAGGACCAGCGCATCGTACCCACTGTCTCCACTCGTCCGACGGCGGACGGACTGAATGACGATAAGTCGAGCTTCGACGGTCAAGTCGTCCCGCAACTTCAGTTCGCTCTGCCACGTCGTTCCAAACAACAATGCGTTGTCAATCGCCGCGCTCAAGTGGTAGTGCCCAAACACACCCCAGTGCTCGCGGTCGAGCCACCGTTCGGCAGGTTTGCGGAACATGCGCTCAGCTGCTTCGTTCACCATTTGAACGCGGCCACCGCCGGCGATGTACACAACCCCCGTCGTCATACTGTGCAGGATATGCTGCAGGACATCGCGCTCTTGCGACAGTTCTCCTACGTGCTGCTGAATGACGCGCGTCATGTCGTTGATCGACTTTACGACCGGATGGTCTGCGTCGCCACCCACACCGTAGACATGAATTTGATAATTCCCGCTAGCGATCGCGCGAAGAGCGTCTGTCACGTACTGCCAAAAGGCTTGACGGCGTCGACCCTGCCACAGCCAAATGAAACCGCACACCACAACCGCCACGGCGAACCCGACCAAAAAGCCGGTCATAAAGTAGGCCCTGCACCTTCACTAAACTTGTAGCCCACTCCGCGCACCGTTCGAATAAAGACTGGGTTTTTCGGGTCTTCCTCAATTTTCTCGCGTAAGTGCGAGACGTGGACATCGACGATGCGCGTGTCCGTTGAGGAAGAGTACCCCCAAACACGATCTAAGAGTTGGTCGCGCGTCAAAACTTGTGCCTTGTTCTTCATAAAGTATTCGAGCAGGTCAAACTCTTTCGGGGTCAAGTCAATCTGTTCCCCGCGCACCGTGACTTCGTGTCTCCCAACATCTAGCACGATCTGCTGGTTGGCGAGGCGCTTTTCATCGACTGGCGCCTCCGTCGCGGCCCCCTCTTCTACGGTCTCCGAGCGACGAAGGACTGCTCTCGCTCTAGCAATCAGTTCGCGCGGACTAAATGGCTTTGTGACGTAGTCGTCAGCGCCAAGTTCCAAGCCTAGAATCAGGTCGACCTCGTCGTCTCTCGCCGTCAGCAAAATAATTGGCGTGCGAATCTGTTCAGCTCGCAGACGTTTGCAAACTTCCATGCCGTCCATTCCGGGCAGCATCAAGTCGAGCACGATTAAGTCAAATGCGCCAGGCGACTTGCGGATCCGTTCGTAGGCATCTCGCCCATTGCCGCAAGTTTCTATCTCGTATCCCGATCGCTGGAAGTGGAACACCACCAGTTTTTGAATCGACTCTTCATCGTCGACAATGAGGACCGTTGCCACATCTGACCCTCCTTGGGCAGGCTTTCAGATGTATTGTACCGGGTGTGTCAGGATCAGGCTAGTGTGGTACGATGATGGAAGGATTATTCAGCAGATGAATGTAAATAAGTGACTAACGTTACAAAAACAAGCAGGAATTCACTCACCATCGGACAAAAGATTCGTGAGGCACGTCTCATGCGCGGCCGAACCCTTTGCGTGAACGGTTCCGTTGAATCTGCAGAACAGCTGCTCTCCACCCTTATCGCGGACGCACTTCACCGCCGGGACAACCTGTTGTTATACAAAGCGTACAAGGAATCCGGCTATTTGGAGTATGACATGGGCCGACCGGCAAGCGCCAGACACGAGTGGACTAAAGCGCTGGACATCGGTGAGACGATCGCGAATCTGCCTGAATTCGCAAGTGTTCCGCTACATGCAGAAATGGCGAATGCGAGTGGAGCCAAGAAGAGCAAGAGGCCGCGATCACCCATCTAGTCGAGTTGTCGCTGGTATGCAACACCCCTGGGCCACAGCAAGTCGGCTCAGGGGTGTTTTCACGTTGGTTCATGGCATGGAAGTGCGAGATCAGCCGGTAACGTGGTCGTTGCTCTTGCTGTCATCGCCTTCCTCCGCGTCGAGTAATCCAATCTCCCGTACCATGTCAATGAACGGTTCGACCAAGTCCGGATCAAACTGTGTACCTGCACAGTCACGAAGTTCGGCGAAGGCTTCCTCCATCGACCGCTTGCGCTGATAAGGCCGACTTGTAGTCATGGCGTCAAAGCTATCGGCGATCGTCAAGATGCGGGCTGACAGCGGGATCTCCTCGCCG
>JAKAXI010000072.1 GCA_021816665.1 Bacillota bacterium
AGTACGTAGTACAAAAACCACTGATGGCCGGTTGCAACCGAGGTCCACCACGTACGCCAAACTCCCGCCCAGGACCAAGTCACGTTCGGATCAAACAGATAGCCAGAGACCACGTACAAGGCGTTGAAGACCAGATAGGGTACGACTATCAGCGCAAACCGTTTCTTCCAAAACTGCAAAGTACGAAACGGGCGATGATAGTAGGTCACGAACAGAACCAGACCGGTGATAAAAAAGAAACCTTCGCGCGTGTAGTGCAGCGTAGTAATGAGTGCACCCATGGAGACAAAAGGAAAAGTGTAGTCAAAGTTCATGGAATTGAAGAACGATGTAGTATGAACCGACAAAACGCAGAGCATGATAAAAGCCCGCATTAGGTCGATCTCGTATAGGTGTCTTCGTTCGGCCAAAGCACCGTTCCCCTCTCATTAGCATGATCACAACAAAAATAAGATACCACGTTTTTGTTGAATGAGTATCGAAAACGTAGATCGGCATGTCTACACGTATGTCATCATATCTTGAAGCGTGGCGCGGGTCTACTCCAGTTACAGGGAGAGGAGGGAACACTCAGTGAACCGACTTCACAGCATCAAACGTGGCCTACAGGTGGAGGTTCTATCACTCACGTGGCTGGTGGTGGAAGCCGGAGTGGCCCTATCTACTGGACTCTCTGCGCATTCAGTAGCCCTCACGTCGTTTGGAGCAGATTCTGTGATCGAATTCGTATCCGGGGCTGTGCTGTTGTGGCGTCTGTGGGTCGAGGCGCACGGGGCAGGGGCTCCAAAAAGTGAGGCTGCCGAGCGCATTGCCTCGTGGGTGGTTGGAATGTCGCTGATGGCACTTGCCATATACATACTGCTTGCAGCGGGTCGCGAGCTGCTAGCGCGTCAGACTCCCGGGCACACGCCGCTTGGGTTGGCCCTAGCCCTTGCATCCGGGCTGCTCATGCCGAACTTGGCAACGTTTAAACGCAAGATCGCCAGTGATATCGGTAGTGCAGCTCTGCTCGGTGACGCAGCTTGTACGGTTGTTTGTGCGTACATGGCCTGGACAGTGGTTGCTGGAGTCATGCTGACATCGTTGTTCGGTTGGTGGTGGGCGGATGGTGCAGCGTCGCTATTGCTCGTCTATTTTGTCTTTCAGGAAGGCTGGGAAGCCATTGAGGCCGCGCGGGCAGGCCAACAAGCTCATATCCACGGGCACTGAAGCAGATTGAGTGTCTCAACAGACTTAATGCCCGTTGAGACACTCACGTGTTCGCGAGAAAATGATGTTCTCAACTGTCGAGCCCGAGGACATCGCGAATTTTACCTTCGACTTTTGCAAATCCCTTGTCTCCGGCAGCCCGGAATGCGAGCTCACCGTTGGCGTTAAAAATGAAAAACGCCGGGACGTACTCGTTTTGAAAACGTTCTGCAATGACGCGGTCATGGTCAAGACCGACGGGTTGCGTCATGTTGAACTGGTCAATGTCACGCTTAATCTTGTCGAGATTAATGTCTTCTTCCATACGCGGCAAGTGAAACGCGAATGTCTGCAGACCGTGTTCAATGTATCTGTCTCGCATGGCGGACACTTCTGGCATGGTTTCATGACATATGTGACAAGAGACCGCCCAGAAGTGAATCAAGGTCACCGGGGCTGGCTCGACCTTGACACCGCCAGCTGGTTGCAGCCACTGTGCCCCTTCGAGACTCGGCATCGGAGTGCCTAAACGCATTGGCATAATATTCACCTCCGTGTATTGAAAAACGGGTGGGCGACGGCTTGTCGTCCCACCCGCTGACAGTGCGGCTTAGTGAGCGGTTAGGAGCTGTTCGCCGCGCTTCCAGTTTGCCGGGCAGAGACCACCGGCCTGCAGAGCTTCGAGCACCCGCAACGTCTCATCCACGCTGCGGCCAATATCCATGTCATGTACGACCTGATAGCGCAGAATGCCTTCTGGATCGATGATAAACAATCCGCGCAGTGCCTGACCTGATTCCTCTACGAGGACATCGTACTTGCGCGCGACTTCTTTCGTGAAGTCTGCTGCGAGTGGGTAGTTGATTGGACCGAGGCCATCCTTGTCCTTCGGTGTGTTGATCCACGCGCGGTGGCTGTGAACACTGTCTGTAGAGCACCCGAGCACTTCGCAGTCGAGGTCGTGGAACTCCTGCAGGCGTTCGTTCAGGGCCTGGATTTCCGTCGGACAGACAAAAGTGAAGTCTGCCGGGTAGAAGAAGAACACCAACCACTTGCCGCGGTAGTCAGACAGTTTGACTGGCTCGTCCAAATTGTTCAGGTTTTTGGTTGACTTCATTTCAAAGTCCGGTGCTGGGTTTCCGACGAATGGCATAGTCGTATCCTCCTTCAAATCTGCAGGTGAAATTTGGTCTGGGCTGTGTTCGCAGGCCCGTAGCTGCCTCGGCTATCGTATCATTTTAGAATTGTTCTAATCAAGTTGAGAGAGCCTTCTGCCAGGACAATTTCGCGTTGTGACAGTTCCGGCACACAGTGCGCCGCCTAGCTTCGCGAGACCGCACGAGCGGCAGTTTACCCTCAACTCAAGATACCCATGCGTGGTTGCCGGACTATGAAACGGCAACGTTGGGAGGACCCAGCGTTGCCGTTTACCGGAACCTCTTTAACACACAGTGGGTGGGACCGCGGTGTTCGCTACGCGGCGCCCGGCTGTGTACTTCGTTGCCGCGCTTTACACGCGCTGAAGACAGTGACAGCACCGAGAATCAGAGCGCCGAGGTCCCAGAACCACAGCATCAAGTCCTGGTAGATTAGCGCAACCAACACACCGATGACGAGGGTAATGGCGTACAGGGGTAGTGCTACGACGGGCTTCCACATCCCCGCAATACCCGCCGTCGCAAGGACGACTGCAAACAGCAGAGAGCCACCGCCATCGCCTTCGAGCTGCGGGATCTGATTGACAACTCCCGCCTGTGCAATGGCAATCGCCTGCCACGCTGCGTACACAGCAAAAGCCACACTGACAATGCCGACGACAAGATTCCATCTCACGACAAACATGCATTCACCTCTTCTCTCACTCCTACAAGCGGTTGGAGAAGTTGTGATCTATGTCTATGGGGTTGTCCCAGCCTTTATGACGGTGCACCGGCAGTTGCGATACAGCCGGGTGGCATGTTGGCAGCGTGTGCCACCTGCACGAAAGGACCAATACTCACTGTCCTTGCACTTTTATTGGTGGGAATCGTTTGGTTTGCATGGCTGTTCTAAACGAGAGTGGCGTTTTCGCGGTAAGTTCCTCATAATAAAAAGGTTGTTTGTGCTGCACATACGCCAGTGTCGTGCGGATGCGGTGTGAAAGACGATAGACTTCATGACCGGTCAGGAGGGAATTGCGGTGTCAAATCATGTCACGAGTGGAACCATGGGTCCCGTTCCACGTGTACGTCAGCCGTTGATGAAGAGGGCCGTCTTTACATTCAGTGCATCGCACTTTCTCAATGACTTGATGACGACAGGGTTGGTGCCCGCCCTGGTTGTGATGTATAAGCATGAGTTTCATCTGAACTACGTACAGTCCACAAGTATTGTCCTGGTCTCTTACTTGACGTCTTCTGTGATGCAGCCAATTTTCGGCGTGCTGAGTGACCGCAAACCTCGTGTTTGGTGGTTCACGATTGGCCTATTCCTATCTTGTTTAGGGTTGGCGCTCACGGGTGCTGTTCACACGCTGCCGCTCTTGTTGTTGTGCGTCGCGGTTTCCGGCTTTGGCTCCGGTGCTTTTCACCCGGAAGCCTCTCGGGGCACGCACTACGCGTCTGGTGGGAAGAAGGGATTGGCTCAATCGATTTTTCAAGTTGGAGGGAACGCTGGGCAAGCATTCGGGCCCCTCATGATCCCGCTGTTTCTCTCGAGGACGGGCATCAGTGGCCTGCTCTGGTTCTTACCTGTGGCACTGCTTTCTCTTGGACTGACTGGGCAGATCCTGGGCTGGCTTGGCGCGAAGGTAAAGGAAGGAAACGCGAAAGTCGCCGAGCGGGCAGGAGAGAACAATATTCCTGGCGTGATCCTTCTACTGCTCGTGATTATTTTCCGGTCTTGGTGTCAAGTCGGAGTTGTTGTGTTTTTGCCGTTTTATTTGCACCATTTGTCGCTCCAACAGTCTGAGTTACTGAACTTTGTATTTGTCGGATCAGGGGCGCTTGGCACGTTTCTCGGCGGTGTTTGGTCTGACCGCATCGGTCTCAAGAGACTCTTGGTCGGGTCGATGGTTGTAGCGACGCCATTCGCCCTTTTGTTCCCACACGTACACGGGGTTTGGTCGGTTCTTGACCTGGTATTCTTTGGCGCGAGCGTGTTATCTTCATTTGCTGTGACGGTGGTGTACATGCAAACGCTTCTGCCGCGCAACCTCGCCATGGCGTCTGGCCTGTCGATCGGCTTTGGCGTTGGGGCTGGAGGGATCGGAGCAACACTGCTCGGTGGGGTGTCTGACGCCTTTGGAGTTCCAACGGTCTTTACCGTTCTCTCGGTACTGCCGCTTGTCTGTGCGGTTGTTGCGTGGTTTTTGCCGTCCGACCGTCTACGCAGGGCTGCTCTTTCGTAAGGAGAAATCCGTCCGGTTCATTGCGACGCATACAAATGAGGGCCGTCCGCTCGGTAAGAAAGCACCTTCGGGACGGCCTGTTCTTCTTCTCTAATCCGGATTAACCGTGTGCTATGCGTCAATACGCTGTGGCGTCCGTTCCGTTCGTCAGCGCGCTGCCGCCGGTCAGATAGTCGACCACATTTGCCGCCACCTGTTCGCCGTGTCGAATGCAGTCTGGGACACCGATGCCGTAATATCCAGCGCCCGCGATGTATACGCCTGGTGCGGACTGTACCAGTGCTTGTTCAGCGCGTTCAACCCGCTTCAGATGGCCAACGTGGTACTGAGGCATGGCGTGATTCCAGCGTGTTACCAGTGTGTATTGCGGCTTTGCGTCAAGGTGGAGAAGGGATTTCAATTCACCTCGCACCGCTTCGACGATGCCCTGGTCGTCCAGCTCCAGTCCGGCTTGTTGCCCTGCCCGTCCCACGTAACAGCGGACCACGATATGCCCGTCCGGCGTCGTATGTGGCCATTTGCTCGACAGCCACGTGCTTGCGGTGATCGCTCGATTCTCCGTGCGAGGAACAAGGAAGCCGGAGGCATCGAGCTCACCTGGTATCTGGTTCTCTCGGTAGACTAAGATCACGGTTGCCGTCGAAACGTATTCAATCTGACCAATTTCCGCTGCTGCCTGCGGCGCAATTTGTCTCAGGAGCTGTGCAGCGCTCATTGCAGGTGTCGCACAAATGACCGTGTCCGCGTGCAGGGTTTCTTGCACACCTTCACGCATCGTTGAAACACTGTAACTGCCGTCTGGTCGAGCGCTCACGTCAGTCACCGGCGCAAGGGTACGCAGGTCGGCCCAATCAGCGAGTTCATCGTACAGCCGCTCGACGATGCTCTGTAACCCGTGGCGGACGGTCACAAAGGTGCTGCGGCCTGCGGCTGCGCCCATCGGTACGCCACTAGGTGGGTTCCCACTTGAGACGGACGCTTGTTTCGCCTTTTCCAGCCGTGCCAGCAGGGCCTGGCGCTCTGTGCGCGATCCCAAGATGATACTGCGGTACTTTCGCTCGAGCTCCAGAAACTGAGGGAACGTCGTCTGGAGGCTGAGACGGTCGATCGACCCTGCGTAAATTCCGGCCTGCAGAGGTTCACAGATGCGTTCAACCATGGCATCACCAAGTCGACGCCGCAAAAAAGCCCCGACCGACTGATCTCCGTCGAGGTGATTTCGGGGTAAAACTATATCCATTAAAACGCGGAGTTTCTCAGAACTAGAGAGGAGTTCTGTCTTCATGAACAAGCCAAGGTCTGCAGGGATGCCCATATTGGTGCCGGCCGGCATCGGGGTCAGCCGTCCACGAAAGACCATGTACGTTTTCTGTGCCTTCGGGTTGGGGTTTGTACCAACCATCTCCGACTCCAAGCCGAGATCGCGGATCAGGCGCGTCGCAGCTTCTTTGCGGGCTAACAAAGAATCTGGTCCGCGTTCGAGCACAAAGCCGTCCTGGCGATGGGTGAAAACCTTGCCGCCAAAACGGTCGCTTTGTTCAAGGACAGTACAGTGGATCGACAATTCTCGCGCCTCAGCAAGCTGCTTCAATCGATAGGCGGCTGTCAGCCCCGTAATCCCACCACCGACAATCACCACATCGTGGGTTTTCATCGTCCCGTCTCCGCAGCCGTCTCCCGAGACCGCACAACATCTCGCAATACTTCGATGAACGCGAGGTCTGCGTTCAAGTTTTCTGTGCGAGCTAGCTTGATGCCGAGGTCGTGCGCGAGGGCTTGGGCTTCGATATCGACGTCGTATAACACCTCGAGGTGGTCCGAGACAAACCCGACTGGACACAGGAGGACGTTTTTGCGGCCGGTCGCGGCCAAGTCGCGGAGCACATCGAGAATGTCTGGACCGAGCCATTTGTCCGCCGTCCGCCCAGCACTCTGCCAAGCGAACATGTAGTGTTTGAGGTTCAGAGCTTCTGCTACAGCATTGCCAGTCGCGTGCAACTGGTCTTGATATGGATCGCCAGCTGCGAGGATTTTCTCTGGCAGGCTGTGAGCAGAGAAGACCACCATCACATCGTCGCTATTGCTGAACTCAGTCAAACGCGAACGCACCCGGTTCGCAATCAACTGCAGAAATTTCTCGTTGTCATACCAGAAGTCCACGTGATAGAGCGTTGGTTTTCCGGTTGCTTGCGCGGCGTCCGAAGCTGCCCGTTGGTATTCGGCCACGCTCCGGGTGGAGTAATGAGGGGCGAGGACAAGCGTAACGGCTTCCGTGATACCATCGGCTGACATTTGCCGCACTGTATCGCCGATAAATGGGTGGGTGTGTTTCATTCCCAGGTAAACGCGAACCGGTCGACCGCCATCGGCGTTGAGAGCGGTCTCGAGTCCGTGGGCCTCTGCCTCCGTAATGGCGTTGAGCGGAGAAAGACCGCCGATGGCCTGGTAACGCCGGAGCAAATCATCCAGAAGTTCTTTTGTCGGAGGGTGGCCGTGTCGAATGTGCGTGTAGTAGGCCTCGACTTCGTCGACTTGACGCGGCGTGCCGTACGCCATGAGTAAGACGCCAAGTGGTGCCTGTTCAAGTGGGGTATCGGTTGACGATGGTACTTGTGTCACGCTAGTTCCTCCTTACCATGCCTATAACTTGGCGACAGTCTGTGCAATCTGGTCTCTGCTGTAGGCGTGGACAAAGTCGGTCAATTGCCGCAATGTAGCGGTCTCGATCGGGGGATTGTTGTGAACAACCCCGTGACCGAGGTTAAAGATGAATCCTGGTGCCGCAAGTCCCGCATCGACGACTGCACGTGCTCTAGGTTCAATGGCTGACCATGGCGCAAACAGCATCACAGGGTCGAGATTGCCTTGGATCGCGATATTTGAACCGAGTCTCGCGCGTGCAGACTCGATTGGAACGCGCCAGTCAATGCTGACAACCGTCGCTCCGGTTCGGCCAATCAGAGGCAACAACTCGCCTGTGACGACGCCGGAGTAAATGAGGGGAACGTCGTGCGGCCGCAAAGCAGCGAATACACGTTGAATCACCGGCAGCACAAAAGTTTCGAAATCCGCAGGGGCGAGGCTGCCAACCCAACTGTCAAATAACTGCACGGCGCGCGCTCCCGCGTCGATTTGTGCTGTTAAATACGCTATCGTCATGTCTCCGAGCTTGTCCATGAGAGATCGCCAAACCTCGGGCTCACTCCACATCAGTTGCTTCGTGCGAACGTAATTTCGGGAAGGTCCGCCTTCCACCAGATAACTGGCCAATGTAAAGGGGCCGCCTGTAAAGCCGATCAGCGGTACCTTCAGATCCCGGTGCAACATCCGAATTGTGTCAAAGACGTAGGGAAGTTCAGCAACGGGATCGTACAGATGTAAGCGTTCGACGTCGCTTTGCGACCGGATCGGCGACTCAATGACAGGGCCAACGGCCTCTTTGATGTCAAATTGTACACCGAGCGGCCCGACCGGAACCATGATGTCCGAGAACAGAATGGCAGCGTCCACGTCAAGCTGCTCGACAGGAAGCATGGTGACCTCTTTGCACACTTCCGGGTGACGGACAATATCAAGCAAGGAGTAACGCTCGCGAATCTTGCGGTATTCAGGCTGGTAGCGCCCAGCCTGGCGCATGTACCAAACCGGCAAACGGTCGACAGGACGGCGCCAGCAGGCGTCGAGAAAACGCGTATTTTCCAGCATGAACACCCTCTTTTCCGACAAACAGTCCAGGATAGTTATACCCTGCCAACGCGG
>JAKAXI010000073.1 GCA_021816665.1 Bacillota bacterium
ATCATCTGCTTCTTCGCATCAACGTTTATGAAAGAGAAACTAGGTTACGACGATGCGCTCGACGCATTCGGTGGGCACGGCATTGGCGGTACATGGGGCGCTATCGCGACCGGGTTGTTTGCGACTACGACGATTAACTCCGCTGGCCATAACGGGCTGTTCTATGGAAATCCTCACCAGGTCGTGACACAGCTCATCGGTGTAGGGGCAACGTGGGCGTTTTCCGGAATTGGCACCTACATTTTGCTGAAAGTGATTGACCTGGTTATGGGCCTGCGCGTGACGAAGGAAGAAGAGCTCATGGGCCTCGACCTTGTCTTGCACAATGAGGCGGCCTACCCGGAAATGCTGTCGGCGGATGAACTGCCGAAGATTTTCGGTGACAGACGGTCTACAGAGCGAACGGCTCTGGACAGCTAAGCAATAGGTTGATATTCAGAACAGGCTTGTCCCATACAAGTGTGTTTGCCCTCTTACCGTCGGACGTCTGTGTCTGGCGGTTTGTTTATGCACTTTACAGTTCGAGGTATTGTTCGTGTTCCCACGCGTGCACTGTATTCTGGTACGCTTGCCACTCCAGCGACTTTGAGTTCAAAAAGCGTGTGAGAAGGTGCTCGCCGATGGTCTCTTCAAGCAATACGTCTTCTTCCAGTGCCGACAGCGCCTCGAGCAGGTTGCGGGGCAAGGGGAATATACTGCGCAGGAGGCGCTCCTCATTTGACATCGCACTGACTTCAGCCTCAACGGCTTGTGGCGGTGCGAGTGAGCGTGTCACACCGTCAAGTCCCGCTGAAATCATCGCCGCGAAGGCAAGATAAGGGTTGCAGGTGACATCTGGAGAGCGCAGTTCAATCCACGTACCTGCGTCGGTGTGCCGCGTCACACGGACAAACGGGTTGCGATACCGCACAGCCCAGCAGATGAACGCAGGGGCTTCCAGACGAGGCACTAGCCGTTTGTAGCTGTTGACGAGTGGGTTCGTGAGCGCAGTCATGCCGGGCGCATGTTGGAAAAGTCCAGCAATGTAGTGGAGCCCTATGTGACTCAAGCCATCCGGGTCCATCGAATCGGTAAAGGCACTCCCGTCTTTCGTCAGCAGGGACTGAAATACGTGCAGCCCGGAGCCATCGAAACCCTGTAGTGGTTTTGGCATAAATGTCGCGAATAGGTGGTGACGAGCGCTGACCGACTTGACCACCATTTTTACGGTCAGAAGCGCATCCGCTGCCACGAGTGCAGGTAGTGCGTCAAGAACCACTTCGTACTGGCCCGGCCCTACTTCATGGTGGATAGCCGCAACCGGAACGCTCATCGCCGTCAAACTTTCAGCAATTTGGCGCAAACACGTATCTTCGAGCGATGCGCTCATGTCGAAATAGCCGTCGCGATCACTCGGTTCCAATCTTGGTTGATGGTCTTTGCCTTGGTGGAACAAGTAAAACTCCACCTCAAGTCGCAATTGAACACCCGTAAATCCCAGTTCGGCGGACTTGACGAGCACTTTGCGCAAAACAGACCGCGAGTCTCCGGAGAATGAAAAACCGTCTGGCAGGCAGACATCGCAGGTCAACTGACCGACAGAGCGCGGGTCAACTTCCAACGGGATCACACGCCAAGTCGACGCATCCGGCTGCAAAATCATGTCTGACTCTTCGCTGCGGACAAACCCCGCGACGGATGACCCGTCAAAGAAGACTCCCGTTTTGAAAGCCGATGCCAGTTGGTGACGAGGGACTTCCACGCTCTTTGACACTCCGTGCAGATCGACAAACTGTAAGCGCACAAAGCGGACCTGCGATGCATGGGCCATTTCAATGACCTGTCTTGCCGCTTCATTCATGTCAGGTTTCCTCCGCTCCATGTGGTTTCACTGAGTTCATCCTACCGCATTCCCGGTGAGTCGGCTAGATTCACTTCCAATCGTCAAATAACTTTCATCTGCTCGTCGAGAAGGGGTTATCTTGTGGCCGCACACTGACAATTGACGCATGCCGCAGTGGGGGGTACAGTGAGGGCAGACGAGACAACGGTGTGAAGTTATTTAACATTAGGGCGGAGGCTGGTTTGTGGAGATGCCTGGGCTCGACTACGACTGGACTTTCGTTCTCCACGATGCAGAGGCTGTGAGAAGTTGGAGCGTGGCCATCGCGGAGACGACACTGTCTGCACTCGCCGCGGGAACTTCGGTGGAAGCCTGGATGAGCACATTTGCTCAAATCCGCTGTGCGCAGATTGTGGCGGCGTGGCAGAGCGCACTGCCCGAACCATTCCGCGACAAAGTCGCGTTGGTGCAACTTGGGTCTGCAGCACGTCGCGAAGACCTTCTGGGAAGTGACCTCGACCACGCCGTCCTCGCGTCTGACGAAGACTCTGCTGCGGCAGTTGTGCCACATCTCTACACGTTTATTCGGGTCATGAGCAGTGTACTGTGCCCGCCTTGTGAAGGGTTTGTCATGGCGACCAATCCAAGGTGGATTGGGACCGAAGCTTCGTGGCAAACCCGCGTACAGCAGTACTTGTCGTATCCAGATTGGGATCACGCAAGGTACCTGTTCATGCTCATGGACAGTCGAGTTTACGGGAGAGCGCGCGAGTGGGACGAAGTGGTGTTGCCGGTACGTGCCGCAATCCGAAGTTCCTCCTTCTTGGGTTGGGAAATGGCTCACCTCGGCATCCGCGGGACGGTGGGTCTCGGGCCCTTTCGCCGCATGGTACTCGACCAGGTCGGGGAGAGAAAGGTGTTTTCTGTAAAGGAACGGTTCGTGGCACCGATGATCCATGCGATTCGGCTACTCGCAATTACCACAGGCGTAAATCGTCTGTCGACGCGCGAGCGATGTGCTGACCTCGCTGCTGCGGGTGTGCTGACGGAGTCGGAGGCGACCGAAGTTATGGCTGCCGTCTCATTCGGGTGGTCACTTCGCCTGAGAAGCCATGCGAAAGCTGTTCTCGAAGGCAACCCAATGCGCGACTGGGTGGAGGGTGGACGCCTAACCCAAGAAGACCAGGCTGAGTTGCGTGAGCACCTGCGCGTGGCCAAAGAGCTAGAGCATATGGTGTGTCGGCGGTTTCCGAAACCGAGGTGAGCGGGTGTGAAGTGGTGGTACGGCGCAGACCGCGCCAATCAGCTTGGACACGACGAGGAGCTGCCTGTCCGTGACGGGGAGTTGGGTGCAGCTGTCTGGGAAGCGCCGTTGGAGTCGGCGAGGTACTTCGTGATCGACATTGAGACAAGTGGCTTCTCGCCGACTTCCGACCACATACTGTCGCTCGCAGCCGCCTGCATAAGAGGGGAAGACCCGACTTTGTTTGACACGTTCTATGAAATCATCCAGTTGGATGCCGTTGCAGACGTGACAGAACAGGTGTGGGCGTTGACGGGACTGACTCCAGAGCAAGCGCTATGCGGCCAACCCATGCGTGACGTTCTGTTCCGTGCCCTGTCGCTGTCTGTAAACAAGGTGTGGATTGCGCATCACGCTCGCCACGAACTGTCGTTTTTGCAGCGCCATACCAAGCGAATTTGGCGGATTCCGTTGCGACCTATCGTGATCGACACGTCTGTCGTCGCGAGAGCCCTGTGGCGATTGCCAGAAGTACCGACGCTGGAGTTTGTGTGCGACCGTCTGGGGGTCCCTGTGACAGACCGTCATCGCGCCGACGCAGATGTCGCGATGACGGCGCAGGTGTGGGTGCGTCAATTGACTTTGTGCAGAGCGATGGGGCTGTCCACTGTTGCAGAGGTCGTGGAGTGGGCGGCTGAGCGTGGGTGATGCAAGTGCGCTCGCGCTGATGATGTTACAATGAACACAATGTCAGAGAAGGGATGATGGACAAGGATGCACGGTCGGAAAGTCGCGCTGATTACAGGCGGTACTCGCGGGATCGGAAAAGCTGTCGCGCTCAAGTTCGCGCATGCGGGATACGACCTGGTGCTGAATTTTTTGCGCAGTCGGAGCAAGGCAGAGGAAACAAAGGCAGAACTCGAAGCCATCGGGGCAAAAGTGCATCTGGTCAAAGCGAATGTGGGCGATGTAGAGCACATCAAGCGGTTGTTTGATGAAGTCGACCACGTGTTTGGCCGCTTAGACGTGTTTATCAGCAACGCGGCATCCGGTGTCCAGCGACCGGTTCTTGAAGTGGAGGCATCGCACTGGGACTGGACGCAAAACATCAATGCTCGCGCATTTTTCTTTGCGGCACAACAAGCTGCAGTTCGGATGGAGAAGACAGGTGGCGGTGCGATGGTGGCAATGTCCAGCATCGGCTCGGTGCGTGTACTTCCGAATTACACGATTGTCGGGGTGTCGAAGGCCGCGCTCGAAGCGATTACCCGCTATTTAGCGGTTGAGTTCGCACCTCTTGGCATTGCGGTCAACGCGGTGTCAGGCGGTGTCGTAGAGACAGATGCCCTTAATCACTTCCCGAATCGTGAACAGTTGCTGGAAGCGGGTCGAAACAATCCAACCGGGCACATGCTCCAGCCTGAAGACCTTGCGAACGCAGTGTTCTTCCTGTGTTCGGAAGAGGCGCGCATGATCCGCGGTCAGACGCTGATCGTAGACGGCGGCTACTCACTTCAGGTTCCCTAGACGGCCCTTGAATGCGTATGTATACATACTGCGATGCGGGGACGGCAGCTTTTACACCGGCTATACAACAGACCTGCAGCGACGTTTGCGGGCACACCAAAGTGGGCGGGGTGCGAAGTACACGCGGTCGCGTAGACCTGTCGAGCTGTGTTACGTCGAGGTCTGCAGTGACAAGCCGTCTGCCATGAGACGCGAGTGGGCGATCAAACAGTTGAGTCGCATGCAAAAAGAGGAACTCATCTGTCGCTCACTACGCAGTCTGGAAGCAATCCGTGCGGGTGAAGCGCAGACAAGGTTGGGAGGCGCAAGCCGGATGTCGGACCCGGATACAAAGGACCGTGTAGTCGCGCAATTTGGCCCACGAGCAGAGGCGTATGTGACGAGTCGCACCCATGCAGACCCGGAAGTCTTGCAACAGTTGATGGAACAACTCGAGCCTGCGCCAAAGGGGATTGCACTCGACATCGCGACGGGCGGAGGCCACGTTGCAGCTGCGCTCGCTCCCCGTGTGCGCCACGTTGTGGCGAGTGACATGACGCCTGCGATGCTAGCCACTGCGCGTACCCATTTGCACGACCTCGACAATGTGACTTATGTCGTGGCAGATGCCGAACACTTGCCGTTTTTGGACGCGTCTTTTGAGGCGGTCACCTGTCGGATTGCGGCACATCACTTTCCTCACCCAGAGCAGTTCGTGCGAGAGGCAGCGCGCGTGTTGCGACCTGGCGGACGATTCTTGCTCGTGGACAACGTGGTGCCTGCAGACCGCACGCTCGCAGACGATTTTAACGAACTGGAGTTGTTGCGAGATGACAGCCACGTACGGTGCGCTTCCGTTGAGGAGTGGAAGGTGTGGCTGACGGAGAGCGGGTTGTCAATCCAAAGGGAGCGACTGCGCCATAAGACACTGATGTTTACACCATGGATGAGCAGAATGGCGAGAGACGATTTGCACGCCGCCACAGTCGAGACCTGGATCAAAGACAGAGACACATCGTTTCATCAGTGTTTTGGTGTGCGGATTGAAAATGGGCGAGTCGAATCGCTGACTGCTATGGAGTGGTCCGTGGTTTGCGAACGGAGATAAAGGAATTTACAGCAGGACTGTAACCTGATAATCTATTCGGACTATTTGTTGCTCATCCAAATGGCTGATAATAATTAGACTATTGTAATCTCCCGGGAATTCCTGCCTGAGTTTATATTCTCAGCGTACACATCGACACGGAATCACAGCGTCGATGGGAGGGAGAGGATCGAGATGCGAACAGTTCTGTTTGCCACGGACGGTTCAAGAGCATCGGAACCAGCCGCGCTCGCGGCGCGCAGATTGCTTGACGAATGGCCTGATGCGAAGCTTCATGTGTTGTATGTGTCGGTAGAGGCTGCGTACGGGTATGACATCAGTCCAGAGACCACGAAGCGCCATGAAGAACACGTGGCCAGCGAGATCGAACAAAGGTTGGCTTCCGGCGTCTATACAGATTGTGCCGACCGTGTGGTTTATTCGCACGAAACTGGGTCGCCGGCGCGCGTCATTTGTGACGTGGCCAAGGCAGATGGCGCGGAAATAATTGTCGTTGGCAGTCACGGACATGGCCGACTGGACCGGATGGTACTTGGCTCCGTCAGCCGCGAGGTGGCACGCCGAACCAGTATCCCTGTTCTAATCGTCCCGAGCTACATTAACGCAGCTAACTTCAAATTGTCGCGAATCCTGTTTGCTACGGACGGTTCTCCCGGCAGTGAAGAAGCGGCTGCATTCGTTCAGAAACTGCTTGCGGAGTCACCGACCTTAACAGTGCAGAGCCTGTATGTGAGGAACGACGCAATGTACGCGCCGTTCGGTCAAGTGGTGACGGAGACTGCAAGCCGTGAGCGGGCATGGGCGAAGATGCTTCGAGAACAGTTGACGACGAAGACTTTCGCGAAGTACGCCGACCGCCACCAGTACATGGAAGCAGAGGGCCAGCCCTCGGTTCTTATCTGTGCCACTGCAAAGGACGCGCAACTAGACGCAATTGTCATGGGCAGTCACGGCTTCGGCCCCGTCAACCGCTTCCTTCTCGGTAGCGTCAGCGAAGAAGTTGCCCACCGGGCCCCAGTTCCAGTCATCGTGGTAAGACACCACGAATAGGCCCGCTACCATCGACAATAAATAGCAACCAGTTCCATTTTGAACCTTGCCGACACATTTCAAGGGTGGCCTTCGTGCCACCCTTTGTGGTGTTGTCGAACTAGTCGTCATAGCTCTTATTCTTGCTGTATTGTCGCTTTGTAAACTAGTCCTCCCTGCAGTTCAAAATGGTTGTTCAGGGTCTGTTCCATAACCGTGGACCGGACTAATCTATGAACTGCAAGACATGCGACAGAGATCGCCCATGGGCTCTGGGAGGCCGTCTCGGGTCAGATGACAAGATGCACGATAACAGCATGACGTCACCGTGCCTCGGTCTGAACGAAGTGATGGTGGGTGCCGCAAAAGAGGGTGCACCGTCTACGACCACATTCACCTTCACCCCAACAAAGACCGGTACGTTCCAGTGGAACTGCGTGATCCCGTGCGACGGCAACGGCTGGGCAATGTCGCACATGGGTATATGGAGGGCGACATGACGGTTGCTTCCTGACATTCTCTCGAAATTCGAGGTAGGGGAGACTTGGAGGTGACTTAGGTCGCTCGCAGTCGGAGGGGCGACTGCAAATGTGGCTACTTCACCTTGTTGGAGTCTGACGGAGTATCTGTCGCGTGGTCCTTTTCGATCATCTCAAACAGTTGTTCTAGACGCGCGAGTTCTGCAACCGCGGTTTCTAATGCTTGACGGTTGCGGTCGTCCTGCACCGGGAAGAGCAGAAACCGTACGGCTGCGAGTGACGTACGGACGTTGTTGGTGACGTGCCACGGCAGAACGTGATCGCGATGAGAAGGGGGAACATCAGACTGACGCGCGAGTGCAGCGCGTTCTTGACGGTGCTGAACTCCGAGGCGCGCAACCAACAGCAAGCCAACCCACTCGAATAGGGCTGTGGTCAAAGTCAGATTGAAGCCATGGTAGCCTGCATGGACTGTCAGCCCCAAGACACAGATCACGGACATGGCGAGCGCGATGGTGGCGCCAAAGTAGTAACCCGCAGCCCCGGTGCAAATGAGCAAGATCACGAACCAGAAATGACCGGTAACCAGGCCCCACGAGCACAAACCTAAGACGATGACAGCAGTCATCAGGTTTGTGTGGAGGTCCATGACGCGAATCACCCGTTGGTCAAGAATGGCCAGTCGCTGTAACATCCGCGCGAACACGCCAGGGTGCTGCGCCATGATTGCATCAGCCTCTCTCACTTCTCTTTAGCGTACCGCAGAACGGAAGGGGCAGTCGAGTTGACACTGTGCAACACGACCTCAGCTACTGTGCCATGTGGTTGATGTGTCGAGAACTTGAGTGTGCCGTTGTGATCCTGGATGATTTTGTGCGTGACCATCAGGCCCAGCCCAGTTCCTTTCTCCTTGGTGGTGAGGAACGGTTCCCCTAGACGTTTCAGCAGTTCGGGAGGGATACCTGTCCCTTCGTCCGTGATGTGGACGTGGATGTCTTGCGCATCGTCCACACCCGCCTCCACGTGGATGTACCCGCCACTGTCCATGGCTTCCATGCCATTCTTAATGAGGTTAATAAAAACTTGCTTTAATTGATGTGGTTCGCAGTAGAGCAGGGGGAGAGTTTCCGGCACGTCCGT
>JAKAXI010000074.1 GCA_021816665.1 Bacillota bacterium
GGTACATCTCGAGGCGTGGCGTGATGACGTCGCGTCTGACCGCCTCGGCATTGATGAGGAGACGGTGCGGATTCTGAACATTGAACTCCCGTCGATCACGATCCCGGTCCGACCAGGCCGCAACCTCGCAGTCATTCTTGAAGTGGCAGCGATGAACTTTCGCCTCAAGGGCATGGGGTTTGACGCGGCTCGCCAGTTCACCGATGAGCTCGAGCGAACCATCGCAAATGAGACGACAGTCGATGACACGGCATTTGACGCTGACATTTACGACTGAGCATCAGAAAAAACAGGAACCGCCGATCTCCCTGGTAGGGGGCTCGGCGGCTTATTTTTCCGTTAGCACCTTTTGCGGAGTCGAACTTACATCCGTTCTGGCGCCTCAAGTCCGAGCAGGAACAACACTTTCTTGATGAGCATCCGGCAGGCGTTAGTCAGCGCGAGGCGCTCTTGGCGCAGTTGCGCGGCCGCTGACAGGATCGGCACGTCGTGGTAGAAGCGATTGAAGTGATGGCACAGGTCGAGTACGTAACGCGCTAGTTGCGATGGGTCGAGGTCGTCGACAGCGCGTTCAAACACTTCGTTGGCTTGCGCCAAATGATGGACGAGGTTCCAGGTCAAGTCGTCGACCTGCGTGTACGCATCGACCGTCAGCTTGCCGTCGTCTTTAAGCCCCGCTTTGCGCAGAACACTGCAGGCGCGCGCATGGGTGTACTGGACATATGGGCCTGTCTCACCGTCAAAGTTGAGCACGTCCTCGAAGCGGAAGTCAACCTCATGCATGCGGTCGTTCTTGAGGTCGTTAAAAACCACTGCGCCGACGCCGACAGCTTTCGCGACCGCGTCCTTGTCAGCCAAGTTCGGGTTTTTCGCCTCGATGATCGACTTTGCTTCTTGAATGGCTTGCTGTAACACGTCTTCGAGGTAGATAACTTTGCCACGCCTTGTCGAGAGCCGTTCGCCGTTATACTTCATCATTCCAAACGCGACGTGCCGGCAGTCACCCGCCCAAGGCCGTCCCATGCGTTCGAGCACTTTAAACAGCTGCTGGAAGTGCAGGGTTTGTTCAGACCCGACTACGTAGATCAGTCGATCGGCTCCGAGTTCGTCGTGACGGTACAGTGCAGCCGCGAGGTCGCGCGTGGCGTAAATGGTCGCCCCATCCGATTTTACGATGATACAGGGTGGCATGTTCCACTCTGACAAATCGACCACTTCGGCCCCTTCGCTGTGGGTGAGGAGCCCCTTGTCGCGCAGTTCATCGACGACGGCCTGCATCTTGTCGTTGTAGAAACTCTCGCCGAGGTAGTAGTCAAACGACACGCCAAGTAACCGGTAGGTCTCATCAAAGACTTTGCGGCTCTCGGTGATGAACCACTGCCACAGTTGCACAGCTCGCTCATCGCCGTCTTCCAACTTTTTGAACCACTCGCGCGCTTCGTCATCGAGGCTCGGGTCGGCTTTGGCTTCTTCGTGGAAGCGGACGTACAAGCCCAGGAGTTCGCGAACTGGGTCTTGGCGAACCACCTCTTCGTCACCCCACTTGAGGTAGGCGACGATGTTTTTGCCAAACTGCGTACCCCAGTCACCGAGGTGGTTGATCCCGACTGTTTCACTGCCGTCGGCTTCAAGCAACCGGACGATGGCTTGCCCAATCATCGTCGAACGCAGGTGTCCGACACCAAATGGTTTGGCGATGTTCGGGGACGAGTAGTCGATGGCTACACGGTGCCCGGCCAGACGCCGCGATGACAGGAAACCGTCCACATCCTGCTGCACTTGGTCAACGACCGCCTGTGCGGCCTGGCTCCGGGAGAAATGAACATTCACGTAGCCACCGGCTTGGGTTGCGCTTGCGAACGCGTCTACAGATTGCAGTGCGCTCGCGAGCTCTGCTGCAATCTCCTGGGGACTCCTGCGCAGCGTCCGGGCAAACCGGAAGCATGGTAACGCCAAATCGCCGAGTTCACGGTTCGGCGGGTATTCAATCAGAGCGAGCACGTCCGTTTCCGGGACCTGAAGCACCCGGCTTGCGTGCTCAGCCAGAACAGACTTGTATGTGCGCATCAGTGCGGTCTCCTTCCAATGGCTTTCCTACTCATATTATCGGTTCGTTCGGCAGGGGTCAAAACGGGTTGTGGAGGGGCATTGTTGTATCTTGTCAGGAAAATTTTAGGTTACCGGTGCCTTTAGCGTCTGTGGGCCCTGTGGTATACTCACCGTAAGCTCAGTTGACCGTTCTGCGGCAAGCAGGTTTGGAGGTGGGGAGATGAGCTCGAATACGAATCACGACTGGCAGTCAAATCGACGGTCCCGCACGGGCAACATCATACCCATGCGCTTTGACGCCGCGTATTACTACGAACGTGGACTGCGCTTTCTTGAACGCAACGATTTAAAACGAGCCCTGAAAGCATTCCGGAAGACGGTTGAATACGAGCCTGATAACCCGGTCAACCACTGTAACTTGGCTGGTGTTCTGTCAGAACTCGGAAACTTTGAAGCATCGAACGAGGTTCTCCTGCACGTTCTCAAGGACCTTGACCCGGGGATGGCAGAGTGCCAATTCTACCTGGCCAACAACTACGCCAACATGGGTGAGTACGAGCTCGCAGAAGATCACGTTCTGCGCTACCTCGACGCCGAGCCAGATGGGGAATACGCCGAAGACGCCGAGGAGATGCTCGACGTCCTGCTTGACGAATTCGGCGGCGGCAAGGTTTACGCTCGTTGGGAAGCAGAACGGCGAGAAGAGGAGCAAAATCTCGCCAAGCAGGACGGCCGTCACCTGCTCGAACTTGGACAGTTCGAGGCGGCAGTGGAGCAACTCGAAGCACTGGCGGAGCGGGAACCGGACAACACTGCTGCCCGCAACAATTTGTCGCTCGCCTATTACTACACAGGTCAGTGCGAACTGGCCATTGCGACCACGGAGCAGGTTCTCTCTGAGCAGCCAGACAACATTCACGCCCTGTGCAACCTCACGGTGTTCACGGCGCAAGTCGGACCGCGGGAACAGTTTCTGGCCTGCGTCGAGCGTCTCTCAAAGCTGTTTCCATTGCACTACGACCACGCAATGAAGGTTGGAACGACACTCGGTCTGGCCGGAGAACACGCACACGCGTACTTCGTGTTCGACCGATTGGTGCGCATGGTTGACCGGCCCGAACCGATTCTGCTGCATTCACTGGCTGCCTCGGCGGCAAACGCCGGTCGCGTCCAAACGGCGCGCAAGTGGTGGAAAATTCTCCAACAGTTGCCGGATATGGCTGATGTGGCTGACTACTATTTGAAATTGCTGGACAACCACGCGGACAACGGACAGCGCGTCCGTGTGAGTTATCAGTACGATATGCCGCTTCGCGCGCAGTTCGCGGAGATGAAGCGCCGGCTTCAGACTGGCGACTTGTCTAGTTGGCGTCATGACCCGCTTTTGCGCGCATCGCTGTACTGGGGGTTGCGCCACGGAGCACCGGAAACGCGAAAGGCTGTCATCCGCACACTCGCCCTCTTGTCTGACGAAGACGGTCAAAAGGCTTTGCGGGTGTTCCTCAAACGTCCTGACACGGACTCCTCACTGCGCGCGGCGGCCTTGTTTGCACTGCAGCGCACAGGTTTGCGGGGACGCGTGGAACTTTGGCAGAACGGTGAGATGACCTCTATCCGCATGAGCGACGTGCCCAAGGACATCATCCTCCAGGTCGATCCGGTGTGGTCTCTGGTCGTTGACAGAGCGAACGCGTGGCTTCGAGAGCACCATAAGACCCAGTACGCCGGCGAAGTCAAGCGACTGTGGGTAGAGTTCCTTCAGGCTGGGTATCTCACAGACAACATTCGTGTTGTCAAACCAGATATTTGGGCGGCGGCGCTTGTCTACTGGACGCAAAAACACCGTCAGACCGGCGTTCGTCAACGCGATATAGCGGATTGGTTTAACGTGCCTGCGTCGTCTTTGAGCAAAGCGGCTGCTCGGCTCGAAGAGGTAAAAGAAAAGGGCTTGTCTTAACGAGGGAATCACAAATTTTTAAAGCTCTTGTAACACGAATGAAATATAACCGCGTTAAGATGACGGTGCATCACATTTGACCCCCTTTTCAATATACTTTGGGCACCCAACCAATGGGTGCCACTCTTTTTTTGTGCGTGGATGAACCCCTCTCCGTCGTGCTATGCTGTCAGTGTAGGGAGAGGAGTTCGGACTTTATGGATACTTGGTTTGGCGTCGACATTGGAGGTACGGCTGTCAAGACTGCCATTGTCGCAAACGATGGAACCATTCTCTCGCGCTACACATTTGACACGTTGGCAGAGCAGGGCGCGACCGATGTCGCTCTTCGGATCAGTGCGGCGCTTTCGCAGTGTGCGGAAGAAGCGAGTGTGGCCGTTGCGGACGTGCGAGGTGTTGGTGTCGGGATCGCAGGCTTTCTCGACGATGAGACAGGATTCATCTTCAATTCTCCCAACCTGGGCTGGACCGACGTCGCTTTCGGAGCTCTACTCACACAGCAACTCGACCGACCGGTTGCCATTGGCAACGACGCAAACGTTGCCGCTCTCGGAGAGGCGCACGCTGGCGCGGGTCAGGGCAGTGACAACGTGTTGATGGCAACGGTTGGGACGGGAGTCGGGGGTGGCATCGTGATCGGCGGTCGGGCCCTGAGTGGCGCCAATGGGATGGCTGGCGAAATCGGCCATTTGCTGGTCGATCGGGTACATCCACTGCTGTGTGGCTGTGGACGTTATGGCTGTCTGGAAACCCGGGCCTCCGCCACCGCCATCATTCGAGCAGCTCGCGAACGACAGGCCGCCGGGGAACTTCCGACAGATAGAGAAGTGCGCGGCGCAGCCGACGTGTTTCTACTTGCAGAGACAAAGCACGCGGCGGCTGAGGCTGTTTTGGAAGAGGCAGCGGACTGGCTAGGATATGGCTTGTCACTCTGCGCGACGGTGCTAAACCCGGAGGTCATTGTGATCGGCGGCGGAGTTTCCAAAGCTGGCGAACCTTATCGCAAGGCCGTAGCGCGGGCGTTTGCCTCGTATGCCTTGCCGCGGACGGTAGACGGTGCGACAGTTCGCCTTGCACAGCTTGGGAATGATGCCGGAACCGTTGGCGCAGCGCGTCTCGCGCAGCTGAATTCGCAGCATGCGTAAGGCAGCGCGCGCAGCGGACGGAGCAGGAAAGGAGGGGGCACGTTGAGCCAGCCTGGATTGCCAAAAGGCACAACAGCGGCAGAAAGCGAGCGCGCTGCGGCCCAGTTTCTAATCCTGACCGGAATGTCCGGGGCGGGCAAGACGGTTGCGATGCAGTCACTGGAAGACTTGGGTTACTTCTGCGTGGACAATCTGCCCCCAGCGCTGATCCCGAAAATGGTTGAGCTGGTTCAACAGACCGGAGGCCAGCGTGGCCGCTACGCGCTTGCCTGCGACCTGCGCGGCGGGGAATTGTTCCAACCCCTTGTCGACACGGTGCAGACCATGCGACATGAGCTCGAGCTCGACGTGCGTCTCGTGTTCCTGGATGCAAACGACGAGACGTTGGTTCGCCGTTACAAAGAAACTCGGCGCCGACACCCATTCGCTGAAGGGTCGCGTTTGCTGGAGAGCATTCAGGCTGAGCGTAGCGCACTAGCCCGGGTCCGCACGGAATCAGACATCGTGATCGACACCAGTGACTGGCGCCCAGCGCGTCTGAAACAGGAGATGACGCAGCGATTCGCCGACACCTCGACGTCATTGCCTGTGCACATCATCTCCTTCGGGTTTAAATACGGTGTGCCGATTGACGCAGACATGATCTTTGACGTGCGCTTTTTGCCAAACCCGCACTACGTTGAGACACTGCGTCCCTACACGGGTGAAGACGGCCCCGTCTACGACTACGTGATGCAGTGGCCAGCGACAGAGGAGTTCTTACGCCGAGCGGAGGAAATGATTGACTTTTTGATTCCGGAGTTCAAAAAAGAGGGGAAGAGTCACCTGGTCATCGGTGTCGGGTGTACGGGCGGCAGGCACCGTTCTGTCGCGATCGCGCGTCACATCGCAGAGCACATTGGCCAGAAGACGGACGCCACCGTGATGCACCGCGACAGTATGCGGGAGGGCAATCAGTGAGACGGCGGTGGCTGTTGGCGTGGACACTAGGGAGTTTTGGTTGCGGTATTCTCGCCGGCACGCTCGGGCTTCAGCGCTGGCAGAGTGAAGGGTTTATCATCGGTTCTGTCATCTTGGCGATCGCCATGGCACTGCTTGCGTTTGGCTGGTGGCGGTCGATGATGGAGTCGCGCAACCGCGTCAAGCACCTACAGCGGCGACCGCGGATTGTCGCGATCGGCGGTGGTACAGGTTTGTCCGTCATTCTGCGCGGACTCAAGGAGTTCCAAGTCGATCTGACCGCGATTGTCACTGTGGCCGACGATGGCGGGAGTTCCGGGCGTCTGCGAAGCGACTTTGCAATGCCGCCGCCAGGGGACATTCGCAACTGTCTGGTGGCCCTCGCGGACACGGAACCTCTGCTCGAGCGTCTGCTGCAGTTTCGCTTCCCAGCAGGTGAGGGATTGGCGGGCCACAGCTTCGGCAACCTGTTTCTCGCTGCGATGACACACATCATGGGGGACTTTGAGTCCGCGATCAAGGAGACGAGCCGCGTCCTTGCAGTGCGAGGCAGGGTGCTTCCGGCTGTCAAAGACGACGTTCGCCTGCGCGCCGTGTTGGCAAACGGACAGGTCGTGGAGGGGGAGTCCGAAATCCCGCACGCCGGTGAACGGATCGAACGGGTCGAACTTGTCCCATCAGACATTCAACCGCTTCAGGAGGCGCTCGACGCGATTCGCGACGCCGATGCAGTGGTCGTCGGACCAGGAAGCCTGTACACCAGTGTCCTGCCGAACTTGTTGGTGCCAGGGCTTGTCGATGCGCTGACGCAGAGTCCAGCCAAAAAGGTGTATATCTGCAATGTCATGACACAGCCGGGTGAGACAGATGCGCTGTCCGCATCACAACACGTCGAGGTCATCCGTCGACATGTGGGGCGACAGTTGTTTGATTACATCCTGGTCAACGCAGCATCCTTGCCACCTCAGGCGCTTGCGCAGTACCAGGCTCAGCACTCGTATCCGGTGCAGGCCGACATTGAGGCCCTGCATCGGCAAGGGCTGCGAGTGATCGCGCGAGACTTTGTTCACTACGCCACCTACGCGCGTCACGACAGTCGACTGATTGCTGAACAAATCATCAGCCTGATCGGCTATGAACGACAGAATCAGGCCGCTTCGGCGGCGCGGTGAGGAGGGGACTCAGGTGTCTTTTGCTGGTCAGACAAAAAAGGAATTGACCCTGGTCGAAGACGCGCCGTGCTGTCAGCAGACGGAGGTGCGGGCGATTATCGCCTGGAACGGAGTCTTCCACGTTGCCGAGAGCCGACGTGTGCTCGATGTGGAAACAGAGAACGTGGCTACGGCAAGGCGAATCTACACGTTGCTAAAAGGTGGCTTTGACGTACATCCCGAGGTGGTTGTGCGAAAGAAGATGCGTCTAAAGAAAAACAACGTGTATGCGATCCGCGTTCCGGCAATTCATGCGGAGCACACGCTACGGTCGCTCGGTTGGACGTCCATTCCGACCGCAGGTCAGGTGGGGTCGCCGCCCGCGCAGAAGTTGAAGAGCTGTTGCCGCCGCGCCTACCTGCGTGGCGCGTTTCTCGCAGGCGGATCGGTCAACGACCCCGGGGGGGCGTCCTACCACTTGGAGATCAGCTGCAACTCTCGCGAACAGGCGGACAGTGTGTTGTCTCTCATGAACCAATTTGGCCTGCACGCAAAGCAGATTCAACGCAAGAACGGGTTCGTGGTCTATCTCAAAGAAGGCGAAAAGATTGTCGAGTTTCTCAGCATCATCGGCGCTCATCAAGCGCTTTTGAAGTTTGAGGACGTGCGAATTTTGAAAGGCATGCGCAACCAGGTCAACCGCCTTGTCAACTGCGAAACGGCCAACATGAACAAGACGATCGCGGCTGCAGTTCGCCAGCTTGAAGTGATTCAGTTGATCGATGAACGCATGGGACTCAACACTTTACCGGTCCACCTGCGCGAGGCGGCTGAACTCAGAATGCGGTATCCTGAAGTGAATTTGCAGGAACTGAGCCTACAAAGTGGAAATCGGGTGAGTAAGTCCGGACTGAACCACCGCTTTCGCAAACTCGAAGAAATCGCGGAAGGTCTGCGTGGGAGCGATGGAAACAAATTCAGTTCACGCGCATAGAGTTTTCCAGTTCGTCCACACATCTGCGTGCAGAACCGTTGGTAGTGCTGCATAAGCAGATCGGA
>JAKAXI010000075.1 GCA_021816665.1 Bacillota bacterium
CTACCTTGCGAACTTTGGTGGGCCCGACCCCGCCATCGGATGTGGCCTTGCAAAGGAGCACTTGGACAGTTTTCGGGAGGCCTTCGATCACCACGCAGGGGCATGGTGGCAATCGCGAGCAGTGGATTGGGATGTTGCGAACAGCGGTGGCGTGCTCGCAGACGATTACCTGCCACTCGCAGAAGTGACGCTGGAAACGTGGTCGTGGGTAAACCGATTCGGGCCTTTCGGACCCGACAATGAACCGCTTCTGTTTTACCTGGGTCCGCTCGAAGTGGTTCGGATCCGAACGATGGGGGGCCGCGGACAGCATTTGCGCATTGAGGTGCGCGAAGGCACGAGCAAATTGGAACTCGTATGGTTTTCTGCCGACGACGTTGCGAAGACGTGGGAACCAGGGAGACGGATAGGAGCGCTGGTCCACCTAGAGGAGAATGTGTGGCAGGGAGTTCGGCGAGTGCAGGCCCGTGTGGTATCTGCGCACAGTTTGTCGGACGCCGTGATCGACCGGGGGATATTTACTGATGTCTACCGATTGCTGAGGGCACGCCGACGATTGCACCTCGCCGAAGCCTCGCAGAGTCAGAGGCTCGAAACCGATAAATTGCATCTGATTTTTGACACCTTTGTCGAGCTTGGGTTTGCTCGCCGAGAGGAGAGCGCGTATCATATGGTTGATGGGGCAACCCCTTGTGATTTAAGAGAATCCCCTAGCTATCAACAGCACTTAGCTTCTGCGTGGTCTAATTCCTAGGAGCGATGACATGAACTTTGAGAGCTACATCCGTGACGTTCCGGACTTTCCACAGCCAGGTGTGTTATTTAAAGACATCACCCCGCTCTTGGCAAACGGCCCCGCCTACAAGGCAGCTGTTGAAGAGTTGGCAGCGTTCGCTCGTGACTGCCGCGCTCAAGTGATTGTAGGACCGGAGGCGCGTGGCTACGTAGTCGGCGCACCGCTGGCACACGCGACGGAGTGCGGATTTGTGCCGGTGCGAAAACGCGGCAAGCTGCCTTGGCAAACGATTGGTGTGGATTACGCGCTTGAGTATGGCACCGACCGACTTGAAGTGCACCGCGATGCGGTATTGCCCGGGCAACGGGTTTTGCTCGCTGATGACTTGCTCGCTACAGGCGGGACAATGGAAGCTTGTGCGACGCTGGTTCGGGAACTTGGTGGAATCGTTGTGGGAGCCGCATTCTTAATTGAACTCAGTCACCTCGGCGGTCGGGCACGCCTTCAAAATACCCGGATCAAGACTTTGGTTCAGTTCTGACGCACCTCGAATTGTCATGAAGGTGTGTCTGCAAGGGTGGATGCAAGGGTGGAGACGTGGATGCAACAGGACGACGGAGGTTCTCCGGAGTCACAAATGGAACACTCAAGTGCTCGATCGCGTAAAAATAGTCCACTCACGGTCGATAAACTGTGTGAACAGGTGCTCGCCTACGGCACGGTTGACGATGCGACTTTGGTTCGACGTGCCTACGCATTCGCTGAGGCTGCGCACAACGGGCAGTTTCGCAAATCGGGCGACCCGTACATCACTCATCCGCTTGCCGTTGCGAGCATTCTAGCTGAGCTGCAACTGGAAGCGACGACGCTCGCGGCTGCTCTCCTGCACGATGTGGTAGAAGATACTGCTGTGACAGATGAGGAACTCGTTCGTCAGTTCGGATCCGAGGTTGCTGCGCTGGTCGATGGGGTCACGAAGCTGAAACGGATCAAGTTTGACTCCCGCGAAGAACACCAGGCGGAGAACCTGCGTAAGATGTTCCTCGCTATGGCCAAAGACATCCGTGTCCTGCTCATCAAACTCGCCGACCGTCTGCACAACATGCGAACCCTGCGCTTTCAACCACCAGACAAGCAACTGCGGACGGCGCGTGAAACACTCGAGATCTTTGGTCCACTTGCGCATCGACTTGGTATCAACACGATGAAATGGGAGCTAGAAGACCTCGCGTTACGCTACTTAAATCCGCACGAGTACTACCGTATCGTCCATTTAATGGCACAGAAGAGACAGGAGCGCGAGACCTATGTCGGCGAGGTCATGGACCTGCTGCGCGAGCGACTCGCGAACCTCGAAATTCAGGCTGACGTCTCTGGCCGTGCCAAACACATTTACAGCGTGTACCGCAAGATGGTGAACCAGGGCAAGTCGTTCAACGAGATCTACGACCTGTTCGCTGTGCGCGTCATCGTCGAGAGTATCAAGGATTGTTACGGTGTTCTTGGTGTCGTCCACACGCTGTGGAAGCCGATGCCGGGAAGGTTTAAGGACTACATTGCCATGCCGAAGGCGAACATGTACCAGAGTTTGCACACCACTGTGGTCGGACCGCAAGGGGAACCGCTCGAGATTCAAATTCGGACCTGGGAAATGCACCAGACAGCAGAATTTGGAATCGCGGCGCACTGGGCCTACAAAGAGGGAGAAACCCGGGCAGAAGGAAAGTTTGCTCAAAAACTCGCCTGGTTCCGTGAGGTCCTCGAATGGCAACAGGATTTTCGCGATGCTCAAGAATTTATGGAAACCCTGAAGCTCGACTTGTTCTCGGACGAGGTTTTTGTCTTTACACCGAAGGGCTCGGTGATTGAACTGCCGGCTGGGTCGGTGCCCATTGACTTCGCATATCGGATTCACACGGATATCGGCAATCGTTGCATCGGGGCGAAAGTCAACGGAAAGATTGTCCCTTTGGACTACCGTTTGCGAACAGGCGACATTGTAGAAGTGCTGACTTCGAAGCACAGTTATGGACCGAGCCGTGACTGGCTGAAAATCGTTCAGTCCTCACAGGCGAAGAGCAAGATTCGTCAGTGGTTCAAACGTGAGAAGCGTGAAGAAAACGTCGCCCGCGGTAAAGAACTGATTGAAAAAGAGCTGTCTCGACAACGCTTTGAACCGCGGACTCTGATGGTCCCAGTGTACATGGCGGAGGTTTTGACGAAGTTCAACTTTACCAAGGAAGAGGACATGTTTGCCGCAGTCGGCTATGGCGGACTGAGTGCGGCCCAGGTCACCACGAGGCTCATCGAACGGTACCGGCGTGATCATCAAGAACAACCTTCTGACACACTCGCGCTCGAATTGCGTGAACGCGACAAGCCGACGGGCAGTGGTGTTCGCGTGCGCGGTATAGATAACCTGTTGATTCGCTTTGCGCGCTGCTGCAATCCAGTACCGGGGGACGACATTATCGGTTTTGTCACGCGTGGACGTGGCGTATCTGTTCACCGCCAAGATTGTCCAAATGTAGATTCGCTCCGCCAGGAGGGAAGTCGCGTACTTGAGGTGGAGTGGGCGACGCGCGCCGATCAGGCCTACCACGTAGAGCTAGAGGTGATTGCGCTGGACCGGCACGGCCTCGTGAACGAAGTCATGAACGCGGTGGCCGAGACAAAGACAGACGTGACGGCCATGAGTGCGCGCGTCGACAGTAAACGGATCGCACACTTGTCGATCAGCATCCGGATCCGTAATCTGGACCACTTGCGCACTGTAGTTGAACGGATCAAACGTGTGAAGGACATTCACAGCGTCCGGCGCATCGTTCAATAGCGTGCAAAGCAAAACGAAAGGTTTCTGGCAGACGAGGAGTGAAAGTATGCGGGCGGTGGTACAACGCAGCGGTTGCGCCAAGGTGACAGTGGGAAACCGGACAACTGGGTCCATTGACCACGGGTTTGTCGTCCTCCTCGGTGTCCGCGACGGCGACACGGAGGCGGATGCACACTACTTGGCTGAGAAGGTTGCTCACTTGCGTGTCTTTGAGGACGACAATGGGAAGATGAATCTCGACCTCGAGGCAGTGGGAGGTGCCGTACTCTCGGTGTCCCAGTTCACCCTCTACGGAGACGTTAGGAAGGGCAGGCGACCGAACTACATGCAGGCGGCTGCACCGGACGCAGCTCGTAGACTTTACGAAGGGTTCAATGACGCTCTCCGCAGTTACGGTCTCGATGTGCAGACTGGCGAATTTGGCGCAATGATGAAGGTGGAATTGGTCAACGATGGCCCAGTGACAATTCTCATCGACAGTGAGCGACAGATTTGACGGGACGAGGTGAAAAAATGCAGCTAGCCACATTTGTGATCAGTCCAATTCGTTCCAATTGCTACATCTTGTCTCAGGACGAAGCCGTTGGACGGGATGCGGTTGTGATCGATCCTGGCGATAGCGCGCTTGACGCCGTCTTTTCCTACATCAGTGTACACAAGCTAAATGTTACGGCCGTGTGGAACACACACGCGCATTTTGACCACGTGATGGGCGTCGATCTCGTGCGCGCCAAGTACGGTGTGCCCGCTTATGTCCACCCCGCAGACATGCCGATTTGGGACAATGTGGCGCAAGCGACACAGGAAATGTTCGCACGCTCCGTGCCAGCGCTCCATCCTCCAAATGCTTACTTTGAGGATGGTCAGAAGCTGACACTTGGGTCAGACGAGTTTACCATCTGGCACACTCCGGGTCACTCGCCAGGCAGTGTCTGCATTGTTGGAGAGCATTTCGCTTTTACTGGTGATACGCTGTTTGCTGGTACAATTGGCGCCACACACTTCTACCTTGGCGACCCCAAAGCTATGCAAACTTCTTTGCGCAAATTGCTACAACTTAGAGACGACCTCGAGTTGTACCCGGGGCACGGGCAACCGACGACCATGGGCCATGAACGCACCTCGAACATGTTCCTCGTTCAATTATAAAATCTTTCGCTGTGGAAAACTTGTATAGGACTGTGCAGTGCGGAGCCTCAATCGCGGGCTCCGCTTGTCTTTGAGTTGTGCACAACGTTATCCACAGGGTGTGGACAAATGCTTTCACGCCTCCTCCCGAACAACGGCAGGATGTCCCAAAGTGAGTTGGTTTACAACGTAAACACGAGCTTAACGCAACTTTTACGCTGTCACCGCAGAGTGTTTGAACAAATCTGATAGTCTAGCGGATGTCCGAAGGGGAACTACTAAAAATACGGGAGGCGTTTGTTTTGAAAATGAAGAAGTGGATGTATCCGTTGTCAGCAGCAGTTGCTGTAGGAGTGCTCAGCGTGACGACGCTGCCGACGTATGCGTCAGCTGATCATGGCACGCAGCACGAACAACGCGCTAAACATGTCGAGCGTTCCAGCGCACCGTTCCAACACGTGTATGTGATTATGATGGAGAATGAAGGAACACAGCAAATTATTGGAAATGAAAACGCTCCGTACATCACTAAGCTTGCCAACACATACGGCTATGAGAACAACTATTTCGGTGTGACTCATGAGAGCCTTGCTAACTACGTCGCCTTCTTGTCTGGAAACAACTGGGGTACTCACAGCGACGACCCGACCCAGATGTTTAACCACACAAACCTCGTCGATCAATTGGTTGCTCACCACATTTCGTGGAAGGGTTACATGCAAAACATGCCGTCTGTGGGCTACACAGGATACTGGTATCCCAACAACGAACCGGCAGGAACCTCTCCGTCGACAACTCCATCCAACGCGCTCTACGCAAAGAAGCACAACCCATTTATGCTGATGACAGATATTGCGGACAATCAGGCCCGCACGAGAAATGTAGTGCCGCTCACGCAGTTGCAGAAGGACTTGAAGAGCAATCACGTGCCTAACTTCTCGTTCATCACGCCGAACGTGATCAACGACATGCACGGACAACCACCGTACACGATGACGAATAACCAATTGATCGCAGCGGGAAATAAATTCATTCAAAACACAGTGGACGAGATTATGTCGTCAAAGAGCTGGAAATCGAGCAAGTCCGTAATCTACATCACTTGGGACGAGGCCGAGTATCCCACGTACGGTGTGACGCCGAGTGCTTCTACACTTGCCACCTTCACTGCCCCAGGTCCAGACGCTCCGATTGTTCCCGCTGGCACTGTCGACGGCTACAACTGGAACGGTGGCGCTTACGGTGGCGGCAAAGTTCCGATGATCATGATTGATAATGCCGCAAAGGGTCACTTTACCCTCAACACTTGGGCAGACCATTACTCATTGCTACGCACGATTGAGCAGAACTGGAACATCGGGTACATCGGTTACGCGTCAGACGCGCAACAGGTGAAGACGCTCAACATCCCGGGTGAGCCTCAGTGGGGTGTGCGTTAAACGGGTAAGTTCAGCAGGATGGAAAGCGGCACTCTCAGGAAGAGAGTGCCGCTTTTTCTCGGGAGGGACATGCAAGGGCTATTCCCGCACTTGCTGGACACAGTGTCGGTTGACATCCCGCACGGCGCGATGACCGGAGAGGGCCAATTGTAAATCAAGTTCTGCGGTCCACTGCGTCAGGAGTTCGTCTACGCCAGCCTGACCGCCGACCGCTAAAGCGTAGGCGTATGGGCGTCCAATTAGCACTGCATTTGCTCCGAGAGCCAGCGCTTTTACGACATCCGCCGCGTGGCGGATGCCGCTGTCTAACAGCAGCGGATAACTATCACCCACGACGGCGCGTGCATCGACGAGGGCGTCGAGAGTGGTCACTGAACCGTCAACTTGCCTGCCACCGTGGTTGGAGATAATAACCCCATCTGCGCCGCGTTGCACGGCCTCCCGGACGTCTTCGGGATGGGTAATGCCCTTGATCAACAGGGGTAGGTGAGTCTGGGCGCGGATTTTGGACAAGTCGTCCCAGGTGAAGGCTGGATTTACGTAAATAGAGAGGAACTCCTGAATTGCTGCGGACAAGTTTTCTTCGGGCGGAACACGCAGTCTGGAGCGGAATGCGGGATCAGACAGGAAATTTGCGATTCCTTGTCCCTGTAGGAACGGCAGATACAGGTTCTTCAAGTCTTGTTCGCGCCAACCAAGCATCGTCGTGTCGACCGTGACCACGAGCGCGGAGTAACCCGCAGTTTCCGCTCTGTGGATAAAACTCAAGACAACGTCGGCATCGCGACCGGGATAGAGTTGGAACCACCGGACAGCGTCCATCGTCTCGTGCGCAATCGTCTCGATGTCGACCGAGGACACGGTACTGAGAATAAACGGGATATGGTGTTTGGCCCCAGCGCGGGCACTGGCGAGGTCCGCTTCTGGGTGAATAATGGATTGAACACCGATCGGAGCTAGCAGGAATGGGGTGGGAAAGGTGTGCCCAAAGAGGGTCACTGCGAGATCTCGGTCCTCCACGTTACGCAGCAGGCGAGGCCGAATTTGCCAGCGTTCAAACGCTGCTCGATTGGCACGCATCGTCGACTCGTCGCCTGCGCCGCCATCCACATAGCCCCATGGGCCTTCCGCCAGTTTTGTTCGCGCCTGTGCTCGCCAGTCACTCGCTGAGACAGGCCACCGCCATTCAGTCTGTCCCATCAGCGAACGTGCGTACATGTTGAGTTGTGCCTCCAAACCGTGTTTGGTCATTGGGTTCTTCGCACTCTCCCGTCGCTATGAGACTTGTTGGTTATAGTATAGCAAAGCCCACGGCCGAAGCGGCACGTGGGCTGATGTCCGTGCAAGTGGACTTAGGCAGTGCGGGTTGTCACAGAGTTTGTTGCGTTTCGACGCGGCCAGTTGACCTTTCGTCCTACGATGTAAGCAAGTATCGGAACCTTTCCGATCCAGTGCGCGATTAGCATGGAAGACAAGTAGACAAACAGGATGCAAAACGGCCACAGACTAAAGTGCAACCAAGCAGGGTTTCCCGCGCGTTGCCAAGCTGAAATTGTATTTTCCATAAAATGCAGTGGCAGCGGCTGAATCAGAAAGATGCCAAACGATGCAGACGATGCAACGGTCACAAACCACGAGAATGGCTTCCACCCTGCCAACAACCTTCGTCGCGACCACTGGACGCCGGCGTACCACATATTCGCAGTCACAAGGAGGCTGTACGGAATCATGATCGGTTGCAGGACAGTGTCGGCCATATGCTCAGGTTGATGGAGGACCAAGTGGTCAAACAAATAATGAGCCCACACAAAGAGGATGGCAAACACGAGCCAACCTCGTAGAGCCAATCGGTGGCGATCGACGAAGGCAAGCACCTTGTCGTAGTGGCACGCCATGATGCCGCCTGCGATAAACCAGAATTGATAGGTGAGAACAAAGCGGTCTCGATAGAAGTAGATCTGGCGCAGTCCCCACGGGAGGTCCTGGCCTGGTATCTTGTTGAATTTGAACGCCCACATCATCACTAGTTGGAAGATAAAGCTGCCGATGAGAATGTAGAGTTGATAGCGTTCAAACTTGCGCAGGCCTTTGAGCAAGAGCGGGAAAACCACGTACAACTGCATAGATACG
>JAKAXI010000076.1 GCA_021816665.1 Bacillota bacterium
CGATCACGATGTGCGCAAGATCGAATTACCGAAAGAGGTTACCGTTGACGGGCCGATGTCTGTAGGAGACTTCGCGAAACTGATTCGCCGCGAGCCTTCCGAGGTCATCAAGAAGTTGCTGTTCCTCGGTATCATGGCGACGATTAACCAAGAGATCGAGACAGATGCGATGGAACTCATTGCTGGCGAGTACGGCGTGACGCTGACCGTCACGGAACCCGTCGATGAGGAAGCCATTGACATGCTGATCGAAGAAGAAAAGCCTGAACAGTTGCAGTCTCGTCCTCCGGTTGTCACGATCATGGGCCACGTTGACCACGGGAAGACCACGCTGCTCGATGCCATGCGTGAGAGCAAGGTCGTCGCAAGCGAGGCAGGCGGTATCACGCAACACATCGGTGCTTACCAAGTGGACGTAGGTGACCGCAAGATCACGTTCCTTGACACGCCAGGCCACGAAGCGTTTACGACCATGCGGGCACGTGGCGCGCAGGTCACCGACGTGACCATTTTGGTCGTCGCGGCTGATGATGGTGTCATGCCGCAGACGGTGGAAGCCATTAACCACGCAAAGGCGGCGAACGTGCCGATCATCGTTGCCGTGAACAAGATCGATAAGCCCAACGCCAACCCGGACCGCGTCAAACAGGAGTTGACAGGGCATGGGTTGGTGCCGGAAGACTGGGGCGGCGACACTGTGTTTGCCCACATCTCTGCGCTGAAACGGGAAGGCTTGGAAGAACTTCTGGAAATGGTTCTGCTCGTGGCGGACTTGCGCGAACTGAAAGCGAACCCGACCGGCCGTCCACGTGGTACCGTGATTGAAGCCAGACTTGATAAAGGCCGCGGTCCTGTGGCAACGGTGTTGGTGCAAAACGGAACGCTCAAAGTCGGCGACATTGTCGTTGCGGGCACTACCTATGGCCGTGTGCGTGCCATGATTGACGACCTTGGTAAGCGCGTGAAAGAAGCCGGGCCATCGACCCCGGTCGAGATCCAAGGCTTTGGCGATGTTCCGAGTGCTGGCGATTTGTTCGTCGTCTACGATGACGAGCGCGCAGCACGCAGCCTTGTGCAGAAACGGACTAACCGGGAAAAGGTTGAGCAGTTGCAGGTTACCTCGCGCGTCACGCTTGACGACTTGTACAAACAGATTCAAGAAGGCAACATGAAGGAACTGAACGTGATTGTGAAAGCCGACGTCCAGGGGTCGGTTGAAGCGCTCGTACAGTCGATCGAGAAAATCGATGTATCTGGTGTACGCGTCAAGGTAATCCACCGCGGCGCCGGAGCCATTACGGAGTCGGACGTTGCGCTCGCGTCGGCGTCGAACGCCGTAATCATCGGCTTCCACGTGCGTCCCGATGTCAATGCACAGCGGGCTGCGGAATCCGAAAAAGTGGACATTCGGTTGTACCGCGTGATCTACAACGCAATTGAGGAACTCGAATCTGCTATGAAGGGTCTCCTTGATCCTGAGTATAAAGAAGCGGTACTCGGTCACGCCGAGGTGCGCGATGTGTTCAAAATTTCTCGCATTGGCACGGTCGCTGGCTGCTATGTGACGGATGGGAAAATGGTCCGCGATGCAGAAGCTCGCCTGATTCGCGACGGTGTGGTGGTGTACGAAGGAGCGTTGGAGTCCTTAAAGCGGTTTAAGGACGACGCTCGCGAAGTGCAGACTGGCTTTGAATGTGGTGTGACCCTGGAACGTTTTACCGATGTCAAAGTCGGAGATGTTGTTGAGGTCTTTAAAATGGAGGCCGTCAAGGTACAATAATGGCAGTTCGCTCAAACCTGTTTGCGTGGACTGAAACGCGCAGTTTCAGCCGAGAACCGGGGGGTGTTCAAGTGGCGCGCATACGGACGGCCCGTGTGGCCGAACAGATGAAGAAGGAAATTGCGGATTTAATGCGCACCGGCGTGAAAGACCCGAGGATTGGCTTCGCAACCGTTACGCGCGTCGAGGTGGCTGGTGACTTGCAGCATGCCAAGGTGTTCGTCAGCGTGTACGGTGACAGTGCGGAAAAGGAGCAGACGTTTAAGGCTCTTGAACGCGCAGTTGGTTTTATCCGCGGCGAAGTAAGCCGTCGCCTGCGCATGCGGGTAGCGCCGGAACTTGTCTTCCGTCTTGACGAGTCAAGCGAGTACAGTGCGCACATCGAGTCGGTTTTGCGCGAACTGCACGACCAAGGCAGCGTGCGCAGAGAAGAGCCGCGCGAGTAGTAGTCGACACGAGCCCCGCCCTGAATTTTTGGGCCGGGGCCGTGCTTCGTTTTGACAATACATATGTATTGGAGAGAGACGGAAAGGGGATCACGTTCTTGATTTGGGAACCGGCACCGCGAGACCGTGCAGGTCTCGATCTGGTCACTGGCGCCCTTCAAAGCGCAGACGAGTGGCTGATTGTCACCCATGAAAATCCGGACGGAGACGCAATCGGGAGTTCTCTGGCCATGGCGCACATTCTTCAGGCATTGGGTAAACGGTGGGCGTTTTTAGTCAGTGAACCGTTGCCGACGCGTTTCGATTACTTGCCGATGTTCGATCGCGCAGATGTCATCACAGACCCGGTAACGAAGCGGTATCGCCATGTAGTGGCTGTCGACTGCGCCGACCCAGCGCGTTTCCGGTTGGTGTCAGACGCTTTCGCCGACGGGGCGCAATTCGTCAATATCGACCACCACAAAACTAACCCTCACTACGGCTCTGCTGTCTGGGTGGATGCAGCCGCTGCAGCTACGTGCGAACTGATTTATCACGTGGCCTGCGGCTTGTCCGTGCCGCTCGAGGTGGACCTCGCCAAGTGTCTGTACACAGGTATTCTCACAGACACAGGCGGTTTCGCCTACCCGAGCACAACCCGTGATGTGCACCAAATCGCTGCCGCTTTGCTTGCGTCAGGTGTGCGGCCATACGACATAGCGGAACCAGCGCTTCAGTCCCGGACGTGGGAACAGGTGCACTTGATGCAGATGGCGCTGGCAAACCTGGCAGTTTCTGCAGACGGGCAGTACTCGGCCCTCTACATCACTCGCGGGATGCTGGACGGAGCTGGTGCTGTAGACGATGACGCTGAAGGGCTTGTGGAGTTCGCGCGCAGCATTGACACGGTTGAAGTGGGCATGTTGTTTCGCGAGACCGTCGACGGTAAAGTGAAAGTTTCACTTCGTTCCAAGTTCCGAGTGGATGTCTCGAAGATCGCTCAGTCGTTTGGCGGAGGTGGTCATGCTCGAGCCGCGGGCTGCGTTCTGCCCATGGATCTCGACGCTGCTATGGACGCAGTTGTGCAACAAGTCGAAGCTGCACTTGCACAGGCTTGAAGCGATGACGAAGTCTGGAGTACTCATCGTGGACAAGCCGACTGGGATGACATCGCACGATGTCGTAGGCAGGGTCCGTCGGGTGTTGCAAACGCGCAGGGTTGGCCATGCGGGTACACTTGATCCCGATGCTACAGGCGTCCTCGTCGTCTGCGTCGGGGACGCGTGTCGCCTCGTGGAGTTCCTGAGCGCTGACGACAAGTTGTACGAAGCGACGGTCGTTTTCGGGGCATCGACAGATACGGATGACGCAGCTGGCCGGGTGCTTTGCGAGGCATCGGCTGAAAACCTGAGCCGGGCCGCAGTGGAGAAGGCCGCGCAGAGTTTCATTGGCAAGTTGCAACAGCGTGTGCCGCGGGTCTCGGCCGTGCACATTGACGGGCAGCGGGCGTACGAACTTGTACGGCGAGGTCATGACTTTGACGCGCCTGTACGCGAAGTCGTTGTAAGCGACATTGCCGTGTTGGCATTTGCCACGGGGGTCCGAGCCACTGCACAACTCAGGGTAGATTGCTCAAAGGGTACGTACATCCGCGCACTTTGTCGGGATCTCGGAGAGGCGCTGGGCGTACCTGCTCACCTCGGGGCGCTGCGACGCTTGCGGTCTGGGAGGTTTAGCATAGAACAAGCGATACCGCTTGATGTCTGGCAGAACCTCCCGCTACCGGCCTCTGCACTCCTGCCAGTCGCAAGGGCTGCAGATGCGTTGCCGCAGATCCGTTTGCCTGATGCTTGGTGCGCGCGGTTGGCGATGGGACAGACCGTGCGTATCCCGCCGAGGTTCTGGCCTGGCGAAGCGCTGACGCAAGGTGAACGGACGACGGTCACCGATGGACCGCTGGGGTCGGCCCTCACTGCCGCAGTGTTTTCGGAAAACACGGGCGAACTGGTCGCGGTGGCGGAGGTCGCGTGGCAGGCGCAGGACTTGACTGTCGCCCCGAAAAAAGTGTTTTGGAAGAGGGAACAGTGATGGAGCGGATTCCAGTGACGAGTGTCCCCCCGCGGAGTAACGAGCCGTTAGTGCTGGCGATTGGCAAGTTTGACGGCGTACACATTGGCCATCAGGCGATTTTGCGCCACGCTCGCGAACACTTGGGCCAAGCACGGCTTGCGGTCATGAGCTTTTGGCCGCACCCGGTCTATGCCCTGACTGGAAACGAAGCGTATACCCGGCTCTTGACGCCCGGCGACGAGAAACTTCGCCAGCTTGAACGGCAAGGTGTGGATCGGTTTTTTGACGTCCACTTCACGGCAGAGTATGCAGCCACACCTGCCGAAACTTTCGTCTATGAACACTTGGCTCCGCTTCAACTCAAGCGCGTCGTGGTTGGGGAGGACTTCCGCTTTGGACAAGGCGGTCGCGCGACAGTCGAGGACCTGAAACGGCTGTGCGGAGATATTGGTGTACCGGTCACCATCGTCGGGCCGGTCGAGGAGAATGGGGTAAAAGTAAGTAGTTCCCAGGTGCGCCGTCATCTTGCTGCCGGACGTGTTGAAGCCGCAGAAGCGTTGCTTGGGCGGCCGTATGCGCTCGTGGGCAGCGTCGTTCATGGCGACGCGCGTGGCAGACTCATTGGCTTTCCGACAGCAAACCTCGGCGGTCTCGAAGAATTCGTGATTCCGCTCAACGGCGTTTACGCCGCGTCGGTCGAAATGCAGTCCGACGACGACACCCGTCACTGGTTCGGTGTCGTCAACGTTGGCACACGACCGACGGTGAACGGGCAGGATTTGCGTGTGGAAGCGCACTTGTTTGGGTTCTCCGGGGACTTATACGGTCAATCGCTGCGTGTCTCGTTTCTGCGTCGCGTTCGGGATGAACAGAAGTTCGGCAGTGTCGAAGCCCTTACGGCACAAATCGGCCACGACGTGGATTTTGTGAAACGGATGCTCGGTATGCTATAATGTCTATCGTCTCGCGAAACGAAGCCGCACATGTTGTGTGCAGCGCGAGTCAGTGAACTGTTGCGTGGATAGTCGTTCCCTCCAAACGCTTTCTCCGCACCAGGGATAGGCTTCGATGACAAGGAGGAACTCAACATGCTGACGAACGAGAAGAAGAAAGAGATTATGGAGAAATTCCAGGTGCACCCAACGGACACCGGTTCTCCAGAAGTGCAGATTGCCATCCTGACGGAGAAGATCAGCTACTTGACTGAGCACTTCCGTGTTCACAAGAAGGATCATCACTCCCGCCGCGGACTGTACAAGATGATCGGCCACCGCCGCAATCTGCTGAACTACCTGCGCAAGAAGGATGTCAACCGCTACCGCGAGCTGATTCAAACTCTGGGTCTGCGCCGGTAGTTTGGTGCATATCAACCGAGGACGGGTCGCCTTGGCCCGTTTGCGAATCGAAGCGGGCGCTTGCCCGCTTTCTTTCGATCCCGCATGACGGTGAGCCGAGGGCAGGAATCGACCTGGCAAAGCGAGAAATGCACATAGCGTACATACGGGTTGAACATGAAGCAACACCGCTGTCGGGTGTCTTGGCACTGTTCATGAACCAGACAACGGCCACGAGAAGGAGGATGTTGGACAAGTATGGTCAAACGACGTGAATTTGATGTCGCTGGCCGCAAGATGGTGCTAGAGACGGGGCGACTCGCCAAACAGGCGACGGGCGCTGTGCTCGTCTCCTACGGAGACACCACGGTACTTGCGACGGTGACGGCTTCCAATGAGCCAAAAGACCTTGACTTCTTTCCCCTCACGGTGAACTACGAAGAGCGTTATTACGCCGTTGGGAAGATTCCAGGTGGTTTTATTAAGCGAGAGGGTCGTCCAAGCGAAAAGGCTATTTTGGCTTCGCGGCTGATCGACCGGCCAATTCGCCCGCTCTTTCCGGAAGGTTTTCGCAACGACGTCCAAGTCGTTGACATCGTGATGTCTGTCGACCAAGACTGTGCCCCAGAGATCGCGGCGATGATTGGTACCTCGGCTGCTCTGACGATTTCGGACATTCCGTTTGCAGGTCCAATTGCAGGTGTCATAGTCGGGCGAGTGGACGGGCAACTGGTCATCAATCCGACGGTAGATCAGGCGGAAAAGAGCGACCTTCACCTGACCGTCGCAGGCACGAAAGACGCGATTGTGATGGTTGAGGCGGGAGCGAACGAGATCCCGGAATCGACCATCCTCGAAGGCATCCTTTATGGGCATGAAACGATACGCCAAATTATCGCGGAGATTGAAGCTTTCGCGGCAGAAGCGGGTGTGCCAAAGCGTGAAGTGAAGTTGCACGCAGTCGATGCGGAGTTAAATGCAGCCGTTCGCCAATACGCGACAGTATCGATTCGCACGGCGGTCCAAAATCCGGACAAACTGGCCCGAGAGGCAGCCATCGAGGCGGTTAACGCGGATGCGCAGGCACACTTTGCCGAAGCGTATCCGGAACAGGTGAAGGCCATTGGTGAAGTCCTTCATGACATCTTGAAAGAAGAAGTTCGCCTCGCCATTCTCAATGACGGCATCCGGCCGGACGGGCGAAAACTCGACGAGATTCGGCCGATTACGTGTGAAGTTGGTTTGCTTCCACGCGCACACGGGTCTGGTTTGTTTACGCGCGGCCAGACACAGGCTCTCTCCATCTGTACCCTTGGGGCGATGGGTGACGAGCAGATTTTGGATGGACTCGGCTTGGAAGAGTCGAATCGGTACATGCACCACTACAACTTCCCGCCGTTTAGCGTCGGAGAAGCACGGCCATTGCGCGCTCCAAGCCGTCGTGATATCGGCCACGGCGCGCTCGGGGAACGGGCGCTCGATCCCGTCATCCCGCCACCGGAGGAGTTTCCTTACGCGATTCGCGTGGTTTCCGAAATTCTTGAGTCAAATGGTTCGACTTCGCAAGCGAGCATCTGCGGCAGCACAATGGCTCTGATGGATGCGGGTGTGCCGATTAAAGCACCGGTTGCGGGTGTTGCCATGGGCTTAGTCAAGGAAGGTGACAAAGTCGCGGTCTTGACGGACATTCAGGGGCTCGAAGACCACCTCGGCGATATGGACTTCAAGGTAGCAGGGACAGCCGCTGGTGTGACAGCAGTGCAAATGGACATCAAGATCGCGGGGATCGACCGCGAGGTCCTTGAGCGCGCGCTCCAGCAAGCGCACACGGGTCGTATGTTCATTCTCGGAAAAATGATGGAAGCCATTTCGTCACCCCGTGTGGAATTGTCAAAGTTTGCGCCACGCGTCATCACGATGCGCATCCACCCGGACAAGATTCGCGACGTAATTGGACCGGGCGGGCGGATCATCAACAAGATTATCGAAGAGACGGGTGTGAAGATCGACATTGAACAAGACGGCCAAGTCTTCATTTCGGGCACCGAAGCCGAAGGCACAGCGCGTGCACGGGAAATGATTGAGAACATCACCCGCGACGTGGAGGTCGGGAAAGTGTACCTCGGGAAGGTGACACGCGTCGAGAAATACGGCGCGTTTGTCGAGGTTCTTCCGGGCAAGGACGGGTTAGTGCACGTGTCCCAGGTCGATGAAAACAGGATCAACCGAGTCGAAGATGTGTGTGTGGTGGGTGACGAGGTCTTCGTTAAAGTCACCGAGATCGACAGTCAGGGACGAGTCAATCTATCTCGCAAAGATGCGCTGCAGGAAGTTGGTCCAGAACGCGCCACTGCTGAGGAAAAGCGCAACCCACTGCCGGCTTCGGCACCGACGCCTTCTACCCCGGTGCGAGGCGGACAGGGGGGAGGATTCGCGGGCCGTGGACCAGGTCGACCACAGGACCGTGGGCCGCGCCGTGAAGGACGCCCGCCACAGGACGCTAGGCGGTAAAGCCTCGCCCAATCAC
>JAKAXI010000077.1 GCA_021816665.1 Bacillota bacterium
ATCTCCCCTATGCCGACGCGGTGAAGGCTGTACGATGGGATCCACGCAGAGAGAATCCACAGGATAACGCCCGCAGCGTAGATGGACACCGTCCGCCAAATACGGACTGTGTACCCGTGGCTGAGCGAGAACATGGGCACGAGTTTGTACGACAGCACCAACACCAAAGTACCCCAAAATGCCATCCCACCGAGAAGGACATGGGTTAGTAACAGAGAATCGCTGACGCTTGCAGGAATCAGGGCTTGATCAATGCCGATGAGCATGACGAGTCCGAGGGCAGCGAGCGGGAACATCAGAGCCCGGTGCACTGCGGTCTTGTTTCGGGCGCGGCGGTAGCTTTTGACGGCAAACAAGAAAAACCCGGCTGCGCCACAAAAGAGCAGGCTGCCGAAGACACCGACAACCAGAAACTCGCTCGTTAAGAAGCCGATGACCATACCGGCTACAGACAGCAGATGCAGCGGCAGGTGCCAGTACAACACGTGCCGCGGGACAGGCGGGGCCTGAAACGCAATCGGTATCATTTGATAGAGAACACCGCATGCCACCGTGAGCATTGACCCAAGGATGAGGAGATGAATAGCTGCCAGGGAATCAGGAGATCCAATCAGGCCCTGCTGCCACAGGGGCAACAGGCGAGAGACACCGAGCAGACTGGGCCAGCCCACCGCCAAGCCAATCAGCAAGTAGTACACGGTCGCGGATAAACGCTTTTTCGTACCCGTTGAGGTCGTCACTGTAATCACTCACCCAAGCAGCCCATACGGGCTTCGATGTATCAAGGATGCCACAGCTGCGTCTGCTATCCTGTGATCGTTCGCACAACTGGGATTCTTTCCGAGGAGGTTTGTTCCATGTTCGACACATCGATAACGAAGCTCTTCCATGTCCAGTATCCCATACTTCAAGCAGGCATGGCCGGCGGCGTCACGACACCAGAACTCGTGGCGGCAGTCTCCAACGCGGGGGCGCTTGGCCAGATTGGCGCGGGCTATCTCAGTCCAGATCAGCTGCGCTCCGAGATCCGCCGCGTCAAAGAGCTGACCGGCGCTCCGTTTGGCGTCAACTTATTCATCTCTTGATGACAGCATCTGAGGACGCGACTGACGTCACGATAGCCTATCCAGGTAAAGCCGACCGAGGGATTCGGACGCAGTTTATGCGCACATTGGCTGGCTACGAGGGAAGCATTCCGCCGTACCCGGTTCAAAATGCATTGACCCGTGACACTCGTCAGGCAGCCGCCAAGCAGAACAATGACGAGTATATGTCACTGTGGGCGGGACAGGGGGTACGTCTTGCTACGGACCGGTCAGCAGCGATGATTATTCGGGATACAGTGAATCAAGCGCAGGCCGTGGCGGAGAAGCAGGCCGTATTGTGACCTGACGCACAGACGACTCCGATGCATCACACTACGCTCAATTCAGGAAGATAGGAAGGATGCCGTGCTGATTGGTGAGCGCGGTTGACTCGGTCCAGCGGGCAACGAGGGACCTTGCGAGTTTGCTTCCTAGGGGGCGTAGCAGATGGCTGTCGGGAGAGCACCAGGCGTTGTCGACACAAGCGAAGGGTTGTCAGACTTCAACGCAGCGTACGTAGAGGAACTGTATGAGCGGTTCCTCGAGCACCCGGAGAGCGTAGATGAAGAGACAAGGAAGTGGTTTGAAGCAAATGGCGCACCCTCCGTAAGGAGGCGAACGCCTCCTGTGGAAGATGACGCCTGGTTGGCTGAGAACGATGAAGTAAAACAGATTCACTTAGCTCAGCAATACGTCAGTAACCTGCGTGAGCATGGTCATGTGGTCGCCGCTGTCAATCCGATTGCAGAGGAAGCAACGGACCCTGCTTTGGCCGATCCCGCGGCTCACGAACTCCATGACGCACAACTCGCACAAATGCCAGCTTGGTGGGTTTGCTCCGACGTGCCGGAACACGTATCTACGGCGCTCGAAGTGTACCAATGGCTCAAGCAGGTCTATACCGGCACCATTGGTTTTGAGTTCTCGCACATTGACGACGACGAGGAGCGGCAGTGGCTGACCCGGACGGTGGAATCACGCGATTTCCGTAATCCTCGCGGAGTCGAAGAGCAAAAGGAAACGCTCCTTCGCCTGATCGAAGTGGAGGAGTTTGAGCAGTTCCTGCACAAAACATTCGCCGGGCAGAAGCGATTTTCTATCGAAGGCGTGGATATGCTGGTGCCCATGCTCGACACCTTGATTCGCTCTGCAGCACAGTCTGGCGCCAGGCACGTGATGATGGGGATGGCCCACCGCGGGCGACTGAACGTCCTCGCGCACATCCTTGGCAAACCGTATCGGAATATCCTCTCGGAGTTCCATTCGGCACCAAACCCGGACTTGGTGCCATCTGAGGGGTCGGTCGGGATTAGCCATGGTTGGACAGGCGACGTCAAGTACCACCTCGGCGCCAGCGTGAAGCGGGACGAGGGTGACGTTCGGCAGGTTCAACTTGTGTTGGCGAATAACCCGAGTCACCTGGAGTTTGTCAACCCGGTGGTCGAAGGCTACGTGCGGGCAACGCAAGACAAAAGGTCGAATGGGGGTCGCCCGACACGCGACCCAGACCATTCGTTGGCCGTACTCATTCACGGCGACGCAGCTTTCCCAGGTGAGGGCGTTGTCGCAGAGACGCTCAACCTGTCACGTCTTGCTGGTTACGAAACGGGTGGGACGGTCCACATCATTGCGAACAACCAGGTCGGCTTTACCGCGGATGTTGGGCAGGGGCGCTCGACGCGTTACGCCAGTGACCTGGCAAAAGGTTTTGAGATCCCGATTGTCCACGTCAACGCCGACGACCCGGAAGCCTGCATTGCGGTCGTGCGATTGGCTCACGCCTACCGCCAGCGGTTTCACAAAGACTTCCTGATCGACCTCATTGGCTATCGCCGCTGGGGGCACAACGAGATGGACGACCCGGTGAGTACCCAGCCCCAGATGTACAGCGTGGTGACTGGCCACGAGTCGGTGCGCACCCAGATGGCGAAGGCGTTGCTGTCGTCTGGAATTGTGTCTCAGGAGGAGGTCACGCGGCAAGTGGCGGTCGTACGGGACCGCTTGCAGACTGCGCTGCGCGAGGTCCGGTCCGACAACCGCGCCGAGCAAGCTCCGTCCATACCACAGGGTGAGGTCGTGCGGAGCTTTTCGACGGGCGTACCGCAGGCAAAGCTCGAGGCGTTACATCAAGCGATACTCGCGAGCCCTCCTGGATTTTCGCTGTACCCTAAGTTGGCCCGGATTCTCGAGCGGCGCCGGACCGCCCTGCGCAAAGACGGGAAAGTCGAATGGGCGGACGCTGAAGCGCTCGCGCTTGCATCGATCCTGGCGGAAGGGACCGCGATCCGCATGACCGGACAAGACACGGAACGCGGTACGTTTGGCCACCGCCACCTCGTGTTGCACGACACAGAGACGGGGTTGACGTACTGTCCGCTGCAGCACTTGCCAGACGCACGCAGAACATTTGAAATCTACAACAGCCCGCTCTCAGAAACGGCTGTACTGGGATTTGAGTACGGCTACAACATCTTGGCTCCCGATACCTTGGTGATGTGGGAAGCTCAGTTCGGCGACTTCGCTAACGTGGCACAGGTGTTGATCGACCAGTTTCTCAGTTCTGGCCGCGCGAAATGGGCACAGGCGTCAGGGCTAGTCCTACTTCTCCCACACGGGTACGAGGGGCAGGGACCGGAACATTCAAGTGCGCGGCTTGAGCGCTACTTACAACTGTCCGCTGAGGGAAACTGGCGTGTCGTGAACCTGTCGAATGCAGCCCAGTATTTCCACCTCCTGCGGCAGCAAGCGAAGCAGCTTCGCGTTGACCCGCGACCGCTCATCGTGATGACTCCGAAGAGCCTGTTGCGCAACCCGAGAGCAGTGTCCACGATGCGCGATTTGGTGGAGGGGCGCTTTCAACCCGTGTTGTTCGATCACGCGGATGGCGGCAATGTCGAGAGGCTGGTGCTCGCTTCGGGCAAGGTGGCGGTCGACTTCGCGGCAGCCGCAGAGGGGAGTGGACTCCCACCCTGGTTGGCAATGGCACGGGTGGAGCAGCTCTACCCATTCCCGAACAACGACCTCAAGCTGGTGCTGGACGAGTTGCCGAATATCCGCGAAGTCGCATGGCTGCAAGAGGAACCGCGGAACATGGGAGCCTGGACTTATATGGCGCCGCGCATCCGGGACATGTTGCCGGCAGGTGCTTCGCTGCGGTACGTCGGTCGACCCGAACGATCGAGCCCGGCGGAAGGGTTTCCCGACTTACACGAGGTCACCCAGCAGCAGCTGTTTGACGAGGTGCGGAGCAAGTGAGCGATGAGCAAGTGAGCGATGCCGAGGAGGGAGCACGATGAGCAGCATCCGAGTGCCTGAGTTAGGGGAGTCGATCGTCGAGGCGACGATTCTGACGTGGCTAAAGAACGTAGGCGACACGGTCGAAGCGGGGGATGCAGTCGCCGAACTGGAAACCGATAAAGTGAACGTGGAAGTGATGGCAGAAGAGAAGGGGATTCTCGGCGCGATCCTGAAACAGGAAGGGGAAACGGTTCAAGTCGGAGAGGCGATCGCGGAGTTTCACGAAGGTGCACAAGCGGCGCCGAGCGTATCAGCGGCTGACGACTCGACAGCGACGGCTGGCGCGACAGAAAGTCGCACTGCGCCAGTTGAGGCGAAACCCGCTCAAGGATCAGAGCCTGCAAATCCAGCTGCGACTGCGGGCATGAGCGTGTCCCCTGGTCGTACCGGGGCCCAAGAAGGCCAGGGCGCACGTAACGACCGGGATCGATCGGCAGCGTTGGAGCGGGCGACGCCGTCGATGCGCAGGCTGGCGCGGGAGCACGGAACGGTTGCGGAGGTAGCCACATTAGGTCAGGTTCAAGCGGCGCGCCCGGATGAGGAGCGGCAGCGGATGTCGCGGCGTCGACTGACGATCGCGACGAGGCTGGTCGAGGCACAGCGCACAAGTGCAATGCTGACCACGTTCAATGAGGTGGATATGTCGGCGATCATGAAACTTCGCTCCGCGCGCAAGGAGAACTTTAAGAACCGACACGGTGTCTCCCTCGGCTTCATGTCGTTCTTCACGAAGGCGACAGTCGCGGCGCTGCGGGCGTTCCCGCGGTTGAACGCCGAGATCGACGGCGAGGATATGATTCTGAAACACCACTACGATATCGGTGTGGCCGTATCGACAGAGGGAGGACTCGTGGTCCCTGTGGTGCGCGAGGCTGATCGCCTTTCCTTCGCAGACATTGAGCGCGAGATTGGGCGCCTGGCTGGGCTCGCTCGGGACAACCGACTCGGCTTGGCGGATTTGCAAGGTGGGACATTTACTATTACAAACGGTGGGGTGTTTGGTTCTCTGTTCTCGACGCCCATTCTTAACCCGCCTCAGGTGGGGATTCTCGGCATGCACGGCATCAAGGAGCGTCCCGCTGCAGTCGACGGCAAAGTAGAGATTCGACCGATGATGTACATCGCTTTGTCCTACGATCACCGCATCGTGGATGGTGCAGAAGCAGTGCAGTTCCTCACAATGGTAAAGGAACTGGTAGAAGACCCAGAGAGCTTGCTCATCGAAGGCTAGTCTGTGGCTTAGTTGAGCCCGGATCAACGAGAGGCTGCCCTGTACAGGCGTGCTAGAAGCCGAACGGGGCAGTCTCTCGTGCGCTTGAGTGTGGCTGTTTTTGAGTTTACATAATCAACCCGTGTAACGCGTTCTCAAGGCGTTAATCCGTCGAGCTTGGTTAAGACGCTCGACGGGTGACGCGGTACACGTAGCCGCCGCATCCGCATTGGTCAATGAAGCGAATGTGAACACGGTCGCCGAACTCCTCCTCCAAGGCCGGGATGAGGTAGTCATCGGGGTTGCCGTGGTTCTCAGCGACAGCCAGGTTGACGTAATAGCCGGGTTTCGTTTCGAGGATGGCTTCCACGGCGTCCTTGAGTATCAGATCGCGATCGTCCATGTACTCCTCTGTTTCCAGATTCACGGACCAGTTTCCCATGGTCTGCAACCTCCCTTTCACGAGGGCCATGCGAGGCTCCTTTTCAACTCTAGGGTGCCACAAGTGCAAGAAGCCGTGTGTGTGATCGATCACATGCACGGCTTCGACTCAACAAACGGCTTAAGCGAGGGAGGAACCCTGTGCGTTGCGCAGGTGCACAAACAGCACATTGTTCTCGAGGTGGATGTGTTGGAAGATATCGGACTCGAGGTTTTGTAACTCCTGAAACACATACGTATACGTGCCACAGGCATCTTCGGGTAAAGCGTAGTTGTCTGTGACCTTGCGCAGGTCCTTCACCAGTTGACCGGTTTGGTCGTGTTCCTTGTCAAGCTCCTCGACTGCATGGATGACCGCGTTCAGCTTCTCGATTGACGGGTGACGCTCATAATCCACAATTTGCGGGAACACGCGCTCCTCTTCCGCAATCATGTGGGCTTCCATGTCCATTCGGAGTTGGTTAAACAGCCGATGGACTTGGGCCAGCTCCGCTCCGTGGTGTGCTCCGTGAACACGCAGGATTTTCGCTGTCAGCTCACTGAGGGTGGGGAACACTTGATTGAGATACGCATGGTGTGTATTGACAATGTGGTGAATCAGTTGCTCGAGAGAAACGGCAGACCAGTCGTGGATCTCCGTTCCCTGTTTCAACGCATCCGCATACGTGTCATTCAAGTTCTGGAGCAAAGCTATGCTGTTGACACCGTGTTCTGTGATCGCCTCGCCAAGCAGCTGATCACCGCCACAGCAAAAGTCGATGTGGTACTGCTTGAAGATCTCCGCAGCTTGCGGGAATTTGACAACGACATCCCCCAGTTTGTCTGTTTCTGTGAATGTCACACTCATTTGTGGGCACCTCCGCCTCGTTTGGACTACGCTATGAGCGTAACAGGCGACAGGCAGGGAGACTTTGATCTAGATCACATTCAAGCGAAGTTGTTGAGGTCGGTTCGAAAAACCAAGCGCTTGGTGTAGCAGGAGGGTCTGGATTTTGGGGGCGGGCATGTACGGGTGCGGCTTGATGGCATTCGATTGCCCAAAGCCGCGTCATGATTCTGCGAGGAGAGTCATCAGAACTTCCAAGTGGCTCTCTGCCGCGGCCTCTCCGAGGGTGGCAATATCATCATCACCGAGCGCCAGGCAGTGCCAGGCGAATGTCTTTCCCAACTGAACGAAAGCTTCGTGTTTGGTTGCAGCCTTGCTCGATTCACTGTAGGCCTGCATCCGTTCTCCGACGACATCCATGTTGAGTCCAGCAGTACTCACGAGGTTCCAAAACCGCTCCATCAGTTGACTGCGTTCTGGCGTATCTCTAAAAGTCAGATATACGGCGAGATCGGTCAGGAACATGGAGAGGTACAATAACTCTGTAGACACTCGCTCGCGCTTTAGCTTCGGTACCTGCGCATCATCCGGTAGGTCGGTTTGCAGGAGAAGGAACAATTGCTTAGCCATCTTCTCAGTGGATTTTCCAGACTGCACTACATTATCTCCTTATCGCACAGAATCAGTGCACCTTGTCAATCTAACACAACGGGAGATGGACACAAAGCAATGCGTCGACCGGCCGTAATCCTGCAATTGTGGACGTAGCCGATGCGTTTTCCGACAAGTTGCAGCGAACCTCGTGGCAGGTGTGTTCTATCAACACCGTGCAAATATCTTTAAGGACTGGTAAGTTATTTGTTTCCGACCATCAGGCATGGGTACAATGGTCTTGGGTAACTCCTAAAACGCTGGATTGGGGGATAAGTACATGGCAACAGAACGGAAGGAAGCTTTTTTGTTCGGGACTCAACATTGCACACTCGTCGGACCAGAGCTGAAAGCAGGTGATACAGCGCCCGATTTTGAGCTCGTGGCAAACGACCTCTCGAAGGTGACGCTCGCTGACAGCAAGGGAAAGACACGGATCATCAGTGTAGTGCCGTCGCTCGACACTGGTGTTTGCGACGCGCAGACAAGGCGTTTCAACGAAGAGGCGAGTCAGCTTGGAGCCGA
>JAKAXI010000078.1 GCA_021816665.1 Bacillota bacterium
GACCGAAGCGCATTACTGCCAATTTCCGCTCCGATTCGCTTCTTGGTTCGTGACAAGTACGGCATGATGACGCCGGATGCAACGGCTAACCCGAGGCCAACGAAGCTTGTGTCCGCTCCTTGGTGACTCGCCAGTTTAACAAAGGATGCGACAACAATGTAAACTGCGAGGACCAGCAAAGCGATACCCACCACCCATGACGAAGTCTTCTCCGCTCGCTTGACCTTCGCAAGGCTGGCCCCGTTGGACTCGATGGTCAAGCGCCAGAGTAGGACGCCGCCAGCGACGAGTTCAATTACGCTGTCCGCCCCAAAAGCGGTCAGGGCTAAGGAGTGGGCTATGGCCCCTGCGCGAATTGCGACAACAGCTTCAATAACCATCCAGAGAATAGACATCACTTCAACATTTACACCCTTGCGAACCGAAACGTTATGCACAGGAGTGGCCATGTGGCTATGCACCGCCCTTTTGCCGGTCTTCAACCGCACAGTAATTCACGCAATCGGCGATGCGCTGTGCGTTATCGAACACAACCGCATCAGCAAAGTCCATCAGCGATAAGATTTTCTCATCTGCGATGCGGTAGTGCACATGTCTCCACTCCTGGCGGTTCAAGACTAGTCCGCAGTCCTTTAGGCATGCTAAGTGATTCGACACGTTGCTTTGCGAAAGTCCGGTTTCTTCGCTCAACGTACCTACTGTTTTTTCACCAGCGCGAAGTGCCAATAGCAATGCCAAGCGTGCCGGGTCTGCCAATCCGCGGAAAAACTTCGCCCGTACAGACAATCCAGGGTCGCTTCTCACACGCATGTACTCACCTCGACAAGTCATCATTTTATAATTTAATGATATGAATATTCGATACGGAGTGCAACTCACCTTCCTTTGGTGGTCGCAGTGTAATTTGTGGCAATGCATACTTTGTTTTCACCTTCCGGGTAGGACGGAGATGCTGATGACTGTTGGCCAAAGGGTGGCTATGTTCGATACGGTAGCTCCGAACCCGCTCGCAACGTTCGTAAAGGTAGTGCGAGATGACTTCACCCGCGTAGGCCCCCAACAGGGCCGTGCAAAAGCGGACGGCGTTGACAATGGCGTTGACCCAGTGAGGAAACTTCATCTTGGCCGTCCCGTACGTGATGGCAGTTCCACAGTTGTCGAAATTTGAACCAATTCCAATGAGATTCGTCGTAATAAACACACTACTAACGACCGGTTCCTCCATTGCCTAGGGGCGCGGTTGCGATTAAAATGAAAGCGGATTCAAAATGTGCACGATTCAGCGCCCGCGGTGGATTAGCGCTCCTGTGACAAGGCGAACTACGGCTTGACATGAGGCTTTTAGATTTGCGGGCAGTCCGGTGAGGTGATGATATGAGCACCGGGGTATATCTTGAGGTCTTGTTCTACGATGGGGAGGCAAATCACTTGTTTGGGAGACTGTCCTACGAATCGTTTCTCAGGCAAATGATGAGAAAGGGGCACATGCCTGGCTTTACTGTGACACGTGCCTGGTCTGGACTTGATGCTCGCGCACACATTCAGATGCTGGAGTCGGATTACCTGAGTGCGCACGTACCTGTTTGTGTACAAATGTTTACGTCTATGGAGACAGCGGAGCAACTGTTGACTGATATGGACGAAATCCACTTGTTAGATTGCAAGGTCGTCATTCGTCCGGCATTTGACCTGAAATATTGGGTGGGGGATGGTTCCATGGCGTTCCGTTCTGAAAGTGACGGTGCGGTGGTCAAAGTGTACATGAACGAAACGGACCGTGTAGACGGAGTTCCACTTGCCTTGCGCATACTGCAGACGCTGCGCGAACTCCGACCTCTGTGGGCTGATGTGGAACACGCGATAGAAGGGTATGGACAGGGGCGGACAGTCCATCATTCAGGCTGGTTTTCCAATCAGCGAGATTCTATGGTCTTAGAGGCTGTCTTCTCTAGCGTCGATTTTCCAGACACACTGCAGCAGATATCGGATTTGATCTCACACGCATCCGGTCCGGCTATCCTGATACCAGGGAAGGTCATTCACTACAGCGCCTCATCGTCTCGAGCGGCCCAAACAAACCAGTGGAAAGGCACTGGACACTGACCAGTGCCTTTCCGCCTTTTTCTCTTCAAGTTATATTTTTCTGTCAACGGTACAGCGCAGCTATCGCCAACATCACGAGGACGGCTCCAAGAATCGTAACGAGATAACCCCACAAATATCCGTGTTGCCAATATCGCACTTTAGCGGTCAACTGAAGGAATGCCCTGGTTGGAATGAACCAGTGCTCGGCACCTAACCATTGTCTGGTCTTACGGTGTAGCTGCCACTGGCGCGGTACATCAGCCGTCCCACTGACCAGTTGTCGATTGATCCGAGAGCCAATTAGACGAGACCAAAACATCCGATAGGGATTTGCGTATGCAGAACTCGTATACTCCGACGCCACTGCGCGGTGTTCGCGGCCGCCTAGCCAGGCCGGCGCCGTACGAGTCGCGTAGGCCTTACGCAACGGCAAACGGCTGATGCCAAGTGCTAAGAGTACAAAGACAACAAACCAGAAGAGGATATAGGTTGGGGCGATGGTTGCCACAAATTCGCCTGGTTGAATTACGAACCCGGGCGCCGGGAAAAAGCCTAAGCCACCCGCACCAAGACTCACCATAGTAGGGTTTGATACTGGGCTGTGAAACACTGTCGGCACGATGTTCCGAAGCGGCCCAGTGCTTGATAGCACATCACCGATGACTTGCTGAAAACCGGACATGACGGAGGTAGGGAACCACCCATACGCGAGGCTCAGGACTCCCAATAATGAGAGGCTCGCGCCGCCCCAAAAACTCGTGCGGTGGGGGCCTTCGGACAACGCGGGAGACGTTCTACTACGCCCGGTCATGGCAAATACAAAGACCTTAAGGAACGCAGTCATGGCCAGGGCCGCCCCTGCCGCTGCGAACATGCCGGCTACGGCGACGAGCACCTCTTGTGGGCCTGATAAACTGCGGTAGACTTGCAACATTCCCTGGAACGTTAACCACTCCGATGCAAACCCGCTGAATGGGGCTACGGTCGCCAATGTCAGACTCGCGATCAGCAGGGCGAGTCCGACACCGGGCATGATTTGAAACAGACCTCCGAGTCGCTCCAGGTCTGTCGAGCCGAACCTCCGTCCCACTTCACCTACCGTGAGAAAGGCAAGTGCCTTCGCTAGTGCATGGGAGACCATTTGCACAAACACAGCCATCATCGCTACGTTTGCAAACAGAGCATTATGGTGTGCTGCGAAGACAGTGGCCACACCAAGACTAATTACCATCAAGCCCACGTTTTCTATGCTGCTGTAAGCGAGTAACCGCCTCAGGCGAGACTCGATGACGGCGAACAGCGCTCCGGCGAACAGGGCAAGTACACCGAGCCAGAGCACGACGAGACTCACCCACACCGATAATGCTCCTGTCATGGCCGTTACACGCAGGACTCCGAAGAGGCCAAGGTTCAAGAGTCCACCCGCGAGAATGGCGTTCAGGTGAGCCGGTGCAGCATCGTAAGCATCAGGCATCCAAAGTTGCATTGGTAGAATGCCGCTCTTCGCACCAAATCCGAAGAGTGCGAGGAGGAACACGGTATCTCGCAGCCCGGCAGAGGCCGTCCGTAAGTGTGCAGTCACTTGGACAAAGTCGAAAGCGTCGGTACGCGTCGTCGCGAGAATGGCAGCTAACACGAGCATGAGGAAACCTACTTCGCTAATGAGCAGTGTGATATAGGCAGCCCTGCGCACGGCCCGTCGGTGGTGCAACACAAGGATGTAGGCGTAAGCGCACAGGGACATCGCCTCCCAGGCGATGAGTAATGGAAAGAAGTTTTGAGCTGTGAGCAGGAAACTGGTAAAGACGAACTGTACAGACACAACCGCAGTCATTCCAGCACCCGTTCCGGCACCGTGGCGCTTTGCGTGTTCCACAGCCATCAGGCTCGAGGCCGCACCAATGCAACCGAGCAGTAAGAACAAGAGGCTGGAAAGTGCGTCTGCCCGGAAGGCCCATGTTCCAAGTACGGGCGAGGGAGGGAAGGCGAATAGCAGCGGGGCGTGATGTGTGACGAGTCCGAGCATTCCTAGCATTGCCTGCAGGACGGCGCCCAGGAAGACGCCGAGCCAAAGCTTGCCGTCAAGTTGACGTTGGACGGGGCGAATGGCTGCGAGAATGATAATGGCGGTAAATAATACGAGCGACATCCAGAACAACTCAGGCACGCTCTGCACCTTCTTCCATACGTCCGCTCGCAAGGAGAAGCCCATGGATGAGGGCGTAAGGCGTCGGCGGACATCCAGGGATGTGAGCGTCCACGGGGATCACGGACTCGACTGGTCCGACGAATTGCTCGCTGTCTCGGAACACGCCACCGTGAATCGGGCATACTCCCGCCGCGATCACAATACGGGGGCGCGGCATGGCCTCATACGTGGCCATCAGTACGTCCTTCATCGCTTTCGTCAGCGCTCCGGTGACGAGCAGTACATCTGCGTGGCGGGGCGAAGATGCGAAAAAGAACCCGAGTCGGTGAAAATTGTAATAGGGATTGGATAGAGCCAACACCTCAGACTCACACGCGTTGCATGAGCCGACATCAATGTGCCGGATGTGCAGGCTGTGACCAAACTTCTTTTGGAACTGTCGAAGCGTCGTATCGTCCATTTGTTGCCAGTCTGGTTTTGGTACTGTGCTATACGTATCAGGCGATACACTGAAGCTATGAGAGGCTATGGAGGGATCCTTGATCATCAATTGACACCTCCAAACTTCAAAATCAGCTCATCGCGAGATAGGGTGGCACGGTCCACATCGTGTGACCACGCAAATGCCTGGGTAGGGCAGAGTGTGACGCACCGTCCACAGCCAATGCATGCTCCTGTGTCAACCATCGGCATGCCCGCACCGATGTACGTGATGGCATCAGTGGGACATAAGTCGATGCACGAGCACGCTTTTTCCTCACAGGACGCGACCGTTACCACAAATGTGTGCCAAGCATCGTGTTGCTGCAGGGTTTCCTGTTTTTTCGGATATGGTGTCGTCACGCGCCCACTGGCTAGCCCAGAGCGTATCCAATTGCCGAACATCCGAGTCCCTCCCTTTGAGAACAACCCGTCTGCGTTCCTGACAGGGCCCAGACGGATCGGAGTCGCAAAGTGGTCAACGGTCCATGCCAGCGCAGGACAGTCCAAAACTGGCGTCGATCACTGGAAAATCGGTTTGAATATTGCCATTGGCCGTTGCTAATCCGAACACTGGCCAAATCCAGCTTGAAGCAGAGCGGACTCCGTAAAACTTCGTGCGTCCGTCAGCTACCACAACGACGTGTGCGACTCGACCGCGTGCCCCTTCGACGAACCCGACTCCCCAGCCTTCCCTAGGTAAATTACGTGACGCCGGAATGTCATTTCGTTCGGTATTGGCCAGCCTCCGGGTTAGGCTACGAACCATGCGGACGGAGACGTTCCACTCGTCCACGCGAACGTCAAAGCGGGATTTGGCGTCGCCTGTTGCCATCGATGAGGTACAAATTTCGTACCCCGTCCCTGTGTAATGGGTGGGGAAATCGTGGCGGATGTCAGTCTTAACGCCGCACGCCCGAGCTGTCACTCCAACGAGGCTGTACTTGTCCGCCCATTCGCGTTTCACAGTTCCCGTGCCGACTAATCTGTCGATGAACGTCGGTGTTCGACTGAGCAGTCGAACAAAGTGATTCAACCGGTCATCGGCAGCAGATAAACTCGCTTCCAGGTGTGGAAGAGACAACCGCCAATTAATGTTTGATGATCCAAACAATTTCACTGCTCCGCGAAGGTAGCGAGACCCTGTTAGGTCTGCAGCTAGTCGGAGACACTCTTCTTTCACTCGCGCCAACTGCGCCTGCCCGACGGTCATGCCCGCAGCGGAAGCGAGTTGAGATAGGTCGTGGGCGTGGTTGTACAAACGCTCAAGTTCCACCCACAACTGCCGTTCCCAAAGAACGTGATTTGGTGGCTGCCAACGGAGGGCCTGTTCCAGGGCGGATGCGCACGCACTGGCGTGGGCCGCTGTGGATGTGCCTGAGATTCGTTCCGCCAGAAGCAACACATCCTCCGCCGTCTTCCCAATCGCGAGTTGTTCGATCCCCCTGTGTTTGTAAAACAACTGCGGCTGCAGATGCATAATCTGCTCGCCGACCGTGTCGAACAGGAAGAATGCTGATTCGCTGACGTCTGCACGGACAGGGCCAAGTGGGAGAGAGAATACGCCAGCCCCTTCTGCTCGGCTCTCAAGGTCAACAAGGTGGGGATGCAAGATTGGCAAAAGGTCCGGATGGTCCAAAGGCTCATAACCCGTGCGTTCCCAGACTTCGCGCTCGGGCCAAAGTAAGGCTGGCCAGTCGTTTGCGAGCGACGGCCAAGGTTCACGTGTGGACAGGTCGGCGGTGAGCCAAAACTGCTCTTCACTGCCCGAACGGACGAGAACTGCTAGGAGTGCATTCGAGTGTGTTTCTTGGATGACGCCATAGTACAGGAGTTGCCACGTTGGTGCGTCGTCATCAGACGCGGTCCGCAGACAGCGGTTGAGGAGCATATTTGAAAAGTCGGCGAGGCTGGGCGCGTGATATGAATTGCTTGGCATCGCCGGTACAAAATTTCGTTCCGGCACTGTATGCATTGAGATTTCCCCCTATCATCACACGAATGAAGTGTGTATCAGTCCGCTCACGACCAGTGGGAGGAGCGTTCCAAGCATCAAGGTCATCGCCAGGTGCACGGATGTCGGAACCAAAATGCCTGCTCCTTCCCGAGACCGCTGTAACAGTCGCAATTGACTCGACGGTTCACCGTACCCGATCTGTATCGCATAGCGAAGAAAGTTTCCAAACAGCAGAACTAGGCAGAGTATCAGGAGAACCGCTAGCCAAATGGCTCCATGGTTAGCGATAGCGTACAGGATTAGAAATTCGCTGATGAATAAGCCAAACGGAGGCGCTCCTGCAATGGCGAGCATACTAAACATGAGGGCGTGCCCCGTTCGCGGCAAGACACTGGAGATCCCGCTTAGCCCTCGCATGTCAGTAGACCCCCAGATGTGCAGGAGTTCCCCTGATTGGTAGAACAACATGGATTTGATTAGTGCGTGGTTTGCCATCTGCAGGTAACCTGCCAGCATACCTAGCGGACCAAAGGCAAAGCCGATGGCAATGAGGCCGAGGTTTTCGGCGCTAGAGTACGCAAAAAGTCGCTTGTAGTCAGTCTGTGCGACGGTCATAAGAGCACTGACCGCAATCGTGACGAAACCAACGGTGGCGAGCATCCAGTTGGCAAAGTTCGATTGACCGCCGGAGTGAAGAATGGCCTGAAGGCGGAGAATTCCATACATGCCACAATTCAACTTGATTCCACTTAGCATCGCGCTAATCGGGGATGGAGCTTGGCTGTGTGCATCTGGAAGCCAGAAGTTAAATGGCACGAGCCCTGCCTTCGCGCCAAACCCCGCTAACACAAGAACAAAGGATACTCGCTCCATCACTGGGGGTACCGTTTTTGCCATGTGTGAAAACGTGGACCATGTAGCGTCAGGAAGCGGTACTTTTGCGAATCCGACAAACAGAACCAGTCCGAACAGAGCAATGAGTCCACCCGTAATCATGATGACAAGATACTTCCATGTAGCCTCATGCGTGAGTTGCGTGTCGTGCCAGTCGACGAGAAGGACAGAAGCGAGCGCTGTCAACTCCACCGCTCCCCAGGTAAAAAACACGTTTTGCAACAGGGGGACAGCGAGTAGCGAGAGGTAGAAGACAAGGAACAAGGTGAAGTAGTGTAGTTCCTTCTCTACCGAGGACTTCATCGCTGCGACGTCCCTTCGAACGTAACCCACAGAGTACATCGCTGCGGTCAAGCCGACGACCAGGGTGATCGCCGAAATCCCCAGACTGAGCGGATCAAACAGCCAGCCTCCAGAGGACGCCGACAAGCTTTTGACAGGGGTCGGAAAGATCGG
>JAKAXI010000079.1 GCA_021816665.1 Bacillota bacterium
CACAGGCATCTCGTCGTTTGCCATCCCGAGCTACGAGACGTCGTTCGCGCTTCGCCTATTGCGCTTTCCGATTGTGATCGCGTCCGGCATGTTTGGCCTACTCGGCTTTGTCGGGGCTCTCTTTGTACTCGTAGTGCACGTGTTGTCGCTGCGTTCGTTCGGCGAGCCGTATATGGCGCCGATCATCCCGTTTCGCGCAGACGACCAAAAAGACAACTTGGTCCGGTCACCGTGGTGGACGATGCACAAACGCCCTGCACTCAGTGGGCAACCGGGAAGGCAAGCAAACGACCAGCGACCTGGTCCACAGGGGGCTGGCAGCGGTGGCACCGAAGCGAAAGCGCCGCAGCCTGTGCGCCAGTCGTCCGGCAGTGGCGGGGGAGCGTCCGGGCAGAGCGAGTCACCCGGCGACGCCGGAGGTTCCGACGAACAGGCGGGGGCTTCGCCAAGGGCACCGTCCGCACGGCGCGTGTCGGGGCGCAGTACTGGCGACGGGGCGCGTCGGCGTGTTGCGCGGCGGCCGAGGAAGATGCTTCGTGAAACGTAGTGCGAAGGTCACAATTTTGCTGTTGCTGTGCTTGGCCACGCTTGGCTTGCCCGGCTGCTATGGCTCGGCAGATATCGACGATTTGGCCATGGTGATGGCCGTCGGAATTGACAAAGGGTCCGACCCAGGCAGCGTCCAGATTACGGCACAGGTGGCTCGCCCGGCTGACGTTGTGGGGCAGACAGGCGCCCCCTCTGGTGGTACCGGGGAACCGATTTGGACGGTTTCAGCCACGGGTGACTCGATTTTCGCGGCTATGCGCAACCTCGCCCGCTACTCGTCGCGGCGCGTCTACTGGGCGCAGAACGCGGTCGTGGTGATCAGTGAGGACTACGCCAGAGACCGGGGAGTACAAGACGTGGTCGACTTTTTTACGCGCAATCACGAGTTGCGTATGCGCACATGGGTCACCTTGACGCCGGGTCTGGCAAGGGACATTGTTGCGACCAAAACCGGTCTAGAAGTCGTGCCCGGGACATCAATCGAGAAATTGTTTCGCCAGGCGCGCACGGTCGCACAGACGCCAAAAATTGATATGCGGACTCTACAGGCGGACTACATGAGTGAAGGGATGAATGCAGTACTGCCCGTGGTCGAGACGGCGTCTCGCGGGGTATCGTCCGAGCAGAGTGAAGAGTTTGGCTCGACGCCTCAGGTGGAACTGTCGGGGGCAGGTTACTTCAAACGCGGAAAGCTCGCCGGTGTGCTCGGGGCGAACCAAAGTCGGGGACTCATGTGGTTTGTCCAGTCGCCGGACTCGCGGGTCATCACGCTCCCTTGTCCAGGCGGTGGGCAAGGGAAGGCAAGCCTCGAAATGAAACGGCACAGGTTTGACGTGATACCGACGTATCAGCGAGGACGAGTCGGGTTTCATGTCCGTCTGAATGCTGCCTTCGACATCGTGGAGCTCGGGTGTACTACAAGTGAGACCCATGAACAAGTGATCCGCCAGTTGACGCCGCAAGTGGAGTCGATGCTCAAGGACGAGATTACAGCCATCATCCAGACTGAGCGACAGTCGCGCGCAGACTTTCTCGGCCTTGGAGACCGCTTCGAGGACCGCTACCCAATGGAGTGGCGAGCCCTCAGGTCGAAATGGTATGACGCGCTCGACCAGGCGGACATCCAGGTTCAGGTGCACGCTCACATCCGCAGCGGTGTGTTGCTCCGGACACCGACGCGTCCGGACAGTCCAGGGAGGAGTAGCCTATGAAAGTGCAGATTACGAATGCCATGTTGATGGCGTTCGTCATGAACCTGTTGTTTTGCAAGGCCATTGGCCTCACGCAAGGCGTCATGGCGAGGGAAGGCGAGAACGACATGTGGGTCGCGACCCTCTTCGCCATCGTGCAAGGTCTCGCGATGATGTTTGTGACGGTAGTCGCGGTTAGGAGGATCCCGGGGAAGGACCTGATTGAGCATGCTTCCGTGCTCTTTGGCAAGTGGCTTGGCAAACTCGCCGGGATCATCGCTTTTGTCTTCTTCCTCGGGTCGTACATCGTGCTCCTCATCACGTTCGTGTTCCACATGCGCGACTACTTCCTGCCTGGGTATCCACTTCTCGTATTTGTTCTCGCTGCCGTCGTGATCCCGCTCTACGCGGTCTTTCACGGTTTGGAGGTCACGGGTCGACTCGCGATGGTTGGGGTGTTCGCGATCATTATCTTGAACCTCCTGGTCCTGTCCGGGAGTTTCAATGCGATGGACGTCAAGCGACTGCTGCCGGTGTTTGAAACGGGGGTGTGGAACACGGTGGCCACTAGCCGCCACGCTGACACCGACTTCGCGATGGCGACTATGACGGCCGCCATGATCTTACCCTTCGTCAAGGACCAAAAGGTCTGGTGGAAAGCAAGCGCTGGCGGTATTTTGTTTGGTGGACTGCTCGTCTTGCTGTGGCCTTTGATTGAAGTCGGCACACTGTCAGCGCGAGAGACGGGTCACTACATCCTCGCTTGTATGCAGATGGCTCGCAGCGCAGAGATTGGGTTGTTCATTCACCGTTACGAGATGATCATGGTCGCGTTTTTTGCGTTCTCGTTGTTCGTTCAGTTGATGATGGCAGTCTACTGCGCATCCATTTCGGCGGCGCATACTCTCGGGGTGGCTAACTACAAAAAGCTGGTCGTCCCTGTCTCCATTTCCCTTGGCGCTGTGGGTTACTGGGTGGTGTCCGACCAGGAGCGAGCAATGCGCGTGGTCGAGCAGCTTTGGCCGCCAATCGCGCTGCCGATCGCGTTTGGACTCCCGATTGTCATCTTGTTGGCCGGATGGGTGTTCCGAGGACGTCTCCTTGCGGCCAAATAGGTCGGAAGCCGCAAAGTACAATCGGCATAAAAGCTTCGATAAGTTGAGGTTTTACCTCTTGAACGACATTTTGAAAGACAGTTTATAATGTCCCTTGGAAGCATTTCTTGATCCCGCCGGTGTCTGTCTAAGTTTCTACAGCGTCGGTTGGGACAGGTCAGGGAGGCAAACACGTGACACACAGACACTGGGAAGTAGACTCTATTTGTCCGAAGTGCGGCAAGGTGAACCATGTCAGCGTGCCGGAAGGCGAGACGTTGATTCGGGTGGAGTGCGAACACTGCACGCACGGCTACGAGTACACGCACGTTGTGACAGAGCATAAAGTTGTGGAAGACCCAGAAGACTGACGCACTGTGCAGTCTGAAGACATCCACGTGACGCTACTCTGATCCTTATCAGATCCCGCCAACTGACGTGTCGGCACCCTGAGCCTTACACGATTCCTCCAACTGACGTGTCGTCAGCGCGCATGTGCGATGTATACCTCTACTCCTCAGCGGTTACCGTAACCGCTGAGGTGAGGACATCGTGCAATCAGTACTCTATGCAGTGGTGTTTGTCATCGCCGGAACCGTTTTGTTGCGGGTCGCGGGCCGACGCTCGGTTGCCCAGATGACGTTCGGGTGGGTGATGGTTATGCTGGCGCTAGGCACGATCATTGCGACGCCCGTCGTGGACAAACGTCTCTCTATCTCGTTCGCGTCCAGCCTTGCGAAGTGATGCCACACAAGTCGCAGATGCCTCAGACCGCGCAGAGTGAAAATATCTTCAGCGATGTGGAGCAGACCACAGACAGAGAGCACAGCGCCTGCAGTGAAGAGTGACACTCTCGTCTGGCACTCCCTCTTCTGCTCACGAACAATTTCCGGTATAGTCAGTCATAGCACGATACAAGGGAGTGCTGTGGATGATTAGGATCCAACCGGCCAGTGCTCGCTTTCACGCTGAGCAGGACTGGCTGCAATCTAACTTCAGCTTCTCCTTCGGGCCTTATTTCGATCGCGGCAACACGGCCTTTGGCCCGATGCGCGTGCTGAACGACGACTTTGTCGCGGCAGGACGCGGTTTTGGCGCTCACCCGCACAGCGACATGGAAGTCGTGTCGATTGTGCTAAAGGGCAAAATGCGCCACAAGGACAACCTTGGCAACGACGCGGTTACATCGTTTGGCGAGGTCCAGCTGATGTCGGCTGGACAAGGCATTATCCATACGGAGTTCAACGCGTCGGACAGCGAAGAACTCAACCTGCTTCAGATGTGGTTCATGCCGACGAGGCGCAGTTTACCGCCCACCTACCACACCTCTCGATTTGACCTGCACGCGCTCGAGGGCCAGTTGCTGCCTGTCGTGGTGCCAGGCGAACCGCCCTCAGCGGACGGTCCCGTTCCAGCTTGCGCGCGGATTCATCAGGACATGACGATCTACTTGAGCCGCCTCCAAACGGGAATGAGTCGGTCGTTACCAGGGTCAGCAGTCCGGCGGGGCTTCTTGTTCGTGATTGAAGGTGGACTCCATCTTGGCTCAGGCGAAGCACTCGGTTCGCGGGACGCGGCACGCATTGAGGGTGAAGAGTCGGTTACAGTCACAGCCGACGAGTCGACGCTGCTGATGTGGATTGACCTGCCGTAGTCTGCAGCGCTCTCGAAAGGAGGAGTACGGGTGCACGAAAAGCTGCGTATACACCATGCGGTCGGGTCACGCGTATTCTTTGACTCGGACCGTGAAAGTGCGGAGTTTCAGGTCGGGCAAGATGGGGAGACGTGGCATTTCACTGTCCAATCTCCTCGCACCCCGGCCATCGATCAGGTTCTTGAGTTCAAAGACGAGTTGAACGTATTTATTTTTCGCGAGGAGAACGGTCAGTCAGCTGAGAAGGTCTGGTTTTACACGGGGCACGGCGATGTCACTTACCATGACGATTCGCAACAGCTGCGCATCGTCACACATGGGCGAATCACCTACAATCCCGCTGATTTTTAGAGACTGTGCAGGAACTAGTTGGTCCAGTAAAACCTACAGACTAAAGAGAGTGAGTGGAGACGAGTGGAGATGACAAGTGGAGCAGAGGAGAGCGCCCTTCGCGTAGTGGAACAAACTGACCGAGTGAGGACAGAAGAGCGAGCGGGGACTGCGCAGTTGGTCGGTACGATGGCCGTAGGAGAGAACGGCCACCTGTACATTGGCGGTTGTGACACGACCGAGCTCGCGGCAGAGTACGGTACGCCCTTGTTCGTGTACGATGAACAGTTGCTGCGTGACACCATCCGCGGTTACCACAACGCTTTTCGCAAAACCGGCGCTTCCTACCGCGTGACTTACGCCTCGAAGGCATTTTGCACCGTCGCGATGTGTCAGCTGGCCGCTGAAGAAGACTGCGCGCTCGACGTGGTTTCCGGCGGGGAGCTCTACACGGCACTGGCGGCGGGGGTAGACCCGTCACAGATTTACATGCACGGCAACAACAAGACCGAGGATGAGTTGGAGTACGCGGTCTCCTCTCAGATTGGCGCGATTGTCGTCGACAACTTCAACGAGATCGAACTGCTCAGCCAGGTTGCAGAGCGGCACAACAAAACGGTTGACATCCTGCTGCGGATTTCCCCTGGCGTCGAAGCGCACACGCACGAGCACATCTCGACCGGTCAGCAGGACAGCAAGTTTGGCTTTGATCTCGCGCTCGGTCAAGCGGAGGAAGCGCTCCGCCTGGTGGCAGCGAATCCTCGCCTCTCGTGCATGGGTCTGCACGTCCACATCGGATCGCAAATTTTCGACACCGAAGGATTTACGATCTCTGTCGAGCGGCTGGTCGACTTGTACGTTACAGGCGTGAAACTCGGGTTGCCGTTTACGGTGCTCAACCTTGGTGGGGGATTCGGGATCCGCTATACAGACGAGGATGATCCCGAACCTATCGACCGGCTGATTTCTGAGATCGTCGACACGGTGCGCACGCACTTTACTGCCCGCGGTGTCGCCGAACCGTCCATTTGGATTGAACCGGGACGCAGCATCGTCGGACCGGCAGGGACGACCCTGTACCGGGTGGGCAGCAAAAAGGAGATTCCGGGCGTCCGCAACTACGTCGCGATTGACGGTGGCATGACGGACAATCCCCGGTTCGCGCTGTACGGAGCTAAATACGAGGCACTCGTCGCCAACCGCGCGACAGCTGTTTCGGAAGACGCCTGGACGATCGCCGGAAAGTGCTGCGAGAGCGGCGACCTCGTCGTTCGCGACGCCCGGTTGGCGGAGCCTGCGACGGGTGATGTGATCGCTGTCTTTGCAACCGGCGCGTACAACTACTCGATGGCAAGCCACTACAACCGCATCCCGCACCCGGCCGTCGTCTTCGTCAAAGACGGCGAGGCAAAGGTCGTCGTCGAACGTGAAACGTGGGCGGATGTGGCTCGTCAAGACAGGCCGCTGCGCTAACGATGGCCTTTCTATCACTCATCCTGGTCAGTCTGTTTTGGGGCGGCCACGCCGTGGTCGGTAAGGCAGTGGAGCAGCAGTTTGCACCGCTGCCTTTGACCGTTTGGCGCTTCACGCTCACAGCCGTCTGCTACCTGCCCTTTTTTGGCCGCTTTCGCCGCATCTTTCGGCTCCCGGTCCGCGTGCAACTACAGCTCGTGCTCGCGAGTCTGTGCTGGGCCGTGCTCTATCCACTCTTCTACTACCAAGCCTTGCGGACATTGCCTCCGCTAGAAACGCTACTGCTCGTCAATACATCGCCCCTCGTCGCGGTTCTGTTCAGCTTTGTCTTCTTGCGCGAGCGACTGCGAGGTTTGGAGATGGCCGGCATCGGCGTTTCGTTTCTCGGCGTCGCGGTGCTAGTTGTGCTCGAAGGCGTAGGAAGTGTGGCAGGCACCGGGATCACGATGGCGATCATTTCCGCCTTAGCCTTTGCCGGCTATACGGTGTCGTCCCGCTCTTTGTTTCAGAACCTGCCCTTGCTCGATGTTCTGCTTGGAACTTCCGTCATCGGGGCGGGTATGCTCTGGATTTGGACTGTGCTCAGCGGACAGGTTGTTTTCGTGTCATCGGCGCTCGGGGCGCTGCACCCGAGCGGATGGTGGCAGTTTTTGTACATCGTGCTTATTGTCAGCACGGCCGCCTATGCACTCTACGGATATGGGCTGCGGCGGCTGCCAGCAGGTATCGCATCGGCGCTGACGTTCTACCCGCAGGTGCTCTTCGCCGCAGTCATCGAATGGGTCTGGCTCGGCATCGTTCCACAAGTGGCGACTTTGATCGGCGCAGCGCTCATCCTCGGGGGGACTGTGCTGATGCGCATCCGGCCAAAGCGCGGTAGTCCTTCTGTACCTGATATGGGTACTGATGATGCTGTATAATTGTTAAGGTTGACGACTTTGAGAGGGGAGAGAGTTTTTGATGAATCCCGTTCAAGAAAGTCTGCTACAGCTGATCACGGAGACTTCCACGAATCTGCCAGCCGACGCGCGCCGCGCGCTCAAGCGCGCGCAGTTGCAAGAGGAGTTCGGCTCCCGCGCGGCTCTGGCCCTGAATACCATCGTCGATAACATTGTCTCGGCTGAGGAAGACGTTCAGCCGATCTGTCAGGACACGGGCATGCCGACGTTCATCGTGCACTGCCCGGCTGGGTTTGACCAACTGACGTTCGCGGACGATATCCGGGCTGCCATCGTCGAAGCGACGAAGCAAGGCAAGCTGCGGCCGAACTCGGTCGACCCGCTGACGGGCAAAAACTCTGGCGACAACCTCGGGCCTGGCACACCGGTCATTCACTTTCATCAGTGGCGCCAGGACGAAGTGGAAGTTCGCCTGATTTTGAAAGGCGGCGGCTGCGAGAACAAAAACATCCAGTATGCGCTGCCGACAGAGCTGCCGGGACTCGGCCGAGCGGGCCGGGATATTGACGGGATCCGCAAATGCATCCTGCACGCCGTCTACCAGGCGCAAGGCCAGGGCTGTAGCGCAGGCTTCATCGGCGTTGGCATCGGCGGGGACCGCACGACGGGCTACGAGCTCGCCAAGGAGCAACTGTTCCGCGATCTCGAAGA
>JAKAXI010000080.1 GCA_021816665.1 Bacillota bacterium
GATCTCAACACACAGGGCTACCGTATGCAACTGCCTGCATTAATGCTTCACTGACTTGAGGGCAAACAACGACTTCCAGTCCAGGGCGCATGGTTTGAATGAGTGTACACAGTTCCTCGGCCGACCGCGCGCGCGCAGAGTTCGGTTCAGTAACGACTACACGGCCAGCCACGCGCAGAAGCGGTCCTAAGATGTGTACAGCGTCCTTGTCTCTTAACACCCCTAAGACCAGTGTCCAATCGTTCGCGTTTCCCCAAAACAACTCGCCCCACTCCGCGAGTGCATCTGCTAAGCGAAGGGCGCCGTCAGGATTGTGAGCACCGTCCAGTACGACAGTCACGCCGCCTCGAGTCAGTACCTCAAACCGCATCGGCCACTCTGCTCTCGCCAGACCCGCAGCAATTTCGCGATTCGTCATCGACACCGGCAGACCTTTTGCGCCCGCCCACTCCCATACTGCGAGGGCAACCGCAGCGTTCTCAACTTGATGCAAGCCGAACAGCGGTACGCTTAGGCCGTAGATGTCCTGCCACAAGCCACGGTAATTCACCATCTGCCCTGCTGTCGACAGTGCCGTACGAACTGCGGCAAAGTCCAGACCCAGCCTGGACGGACGGACTCCAATCTCAGACGCCGTGGCCAATACGGCTAGGCCTCCCGCGTCCTCAGCGCCAGTTACAAGCGGAACACCCGCCTTGACAATTCCCGCCTTGTCTCTACCGACATGCCACAGGGTAGGACCAAGGACATCCAGGTGATCACGGCCGACATTGGTGATCGCCGTCACCAGCGGCGTCACGACGTTGGTTGCGTCGTAGCGGCCGCCGAGGCCCGTCTCCCACACGACGACGTCGACACGCTGTCTGGCAAAGTACAAAATCGCCATCACCGTGAGAACTTCAAACTCCGTCAAAGGGTCTGCATCTGAATGCTGCTCACATACAGAGCGCACTTCCTCAGCCAAGGCTGCGACCATCGAGTCGTTGGGTGATTCGCCGTCTACAGTGAACCTCCCGCGGTATAGAGCGGCTGGTGACGTAAATGCGCCAACGCGTAGACGCGGTGAGAGAAGTGCCGCTAACATCGCACATACCGAACCTTTTCCATTTGTCCCAGCGACATGCAAAAACAACAGAGAGTCTTCCGGGTGCCCTAGGCGTTCCAAGACTTTCATGGTTCGCTCAAGACCAGGCTTCACACCGAACCTGGAGAGCGACCGCAACCAGTCTATGCCGTCAGCGTTTGCCACCGCCATAATCTATTCGCCACCCACAGGAAAAGTCACAGAGCTGACACGCAGACGTCCATCCGCATTTGTCACCGTCTAGGTTGTTCAAGAGCGCGTAGTCGTTCCCGAACCGCGGACAACTTCGCCTGATAATCCAATAGCTTCGCCCGCTCGCTCGCAACCACATCTGCCGGGGCCTTCTCGACAAACTTCGGATTCCCCAACTTTTTTTCTGCGCGATCAACCTCGGAAGTCAGACGCGACACTTCTTGCGCTAACCTTTGCCGCTCCGCGTCGATGTCGACAAGGCCTGCCAATGGGACAAACAGCTCGACTCCGCTGACCACGACCGTTACAGCGTACTCTGGCGGCTGGGCCCGCTCACTGACGTCGAGTTCGGCGATATTGCCAAATCGCATCAAGTACGGCCGTGTGGCCGACACCAGACGTGTGGATTCCGCCGAAGAGGTGCGCGCCACCACGCTGATTTGTCGGCTTGGCGGCAAGTTCATTTCCTGCCTCAGATTTCGAAGTGAACGAACGGCTTCCTGGACGACAGAAATTTGCTTCGCGACCTCTGGATCTTTCCATAGTTCAAGTCCTCCGGGCCAAGTCGCCGTGATCAGTGCACCGTCTGACCCGGGGATGGACTGCCAAATTTCTTCTGTAATGAACGGCACCATCGGGTGAAGCAGACACAGCAACTGACGCAAAACATACACTAAAACAGCCCGAGTCTGCTCTCTGGCGCCTTCATCTGCACCGTATAGAGAGAGCTTCGAAAACTCAATGTACCAATCACAAAAATCATCCCAAGTAAAGTCGTAGAGCGCCCGTCCAGCTTCGCCGAAATCATACCGCTCGAGGCTTCGTGTCGTCTCTTCGACTGTCTCTGCAAAGCGATGCAAAATCCATCGGTCTGTGAGCTGTAACTGCTTCCAGTCAATTTCTAGGACAACGCCGTCATCCGGAAGATTCATCAACACAAAGCGCGCAGCGTTCCACAGCTTGTTGAGAAAGTTACGGGCGCTCTCAACGCGTTCCCAGTGAAAACGCTGGTCACCTCCAGGTGCTGAGCCCGTCGCCAACATGAATCGCAACGAATCGGCACCATAACGACCGATCACTTCCATCGGATCAACCCCGTTGCCGAGGCTCTTGGACATTTTTCGTCCGTCTGCCGCCCGTATCAGCCCGTGCAAGACCACGTCTGAAAATGGGATTTTGCCTGTGAACTCGAGTCCAGTAAAGACCATCCTTGCAACCCAGAAGAACAAAATGTCATAGCCAGTGACAAGCGCACTGGTCGGATAGTAGCGCTTGAAATCCTCCGTTTCACTCGGCCACCCCATCGTGCTAAACGGCCACAACGCAGACGAAAACCACGTGTCCAGTACATCTTCATCCTGTTCAATGTTGTGACTCTGGCAGTGTTCGCACTCGTATGGCGTGTCTCTTGACACCGTGATTTCACCGCAATCCGCACAGTACCAAGCTGGTATTCGGTGGCCCCACCACAACTGCCGCGACACGCACCAATCGCGGACATTCGTCAGCCAATGAACGAACACCTTTTCAAACCGTTCTGGTATGAACCGAATCTCTCCATTGTCCAGCGAGCGCAGCGCTTGCTCCGCCAACGGTTGCATGCGTACGAACCATTGATCCGACAAAAACGGCTCGACCACAGTGTCACAACGGCTGCAGTGCCCCACTGCATTGTGAATCGTTTCTACCTGGCGCAACCAGCCGCCGGCTTCGAGGTCCGCCGCCACCTTCGTCCGCGCCTCTTCCCTCGTCAGCCCCTGATACGATCCTGTGAGTGCGTTCAATCGTCCATCTGCATCAATGCACTGTAGCTTGGGCAAGCCGTGGCGTTCGCCGACTTCAAAGTCATTCGGGTCGTGTGCGGGCGTGATTTTCAGACAACCCGTACCGAAATCCGGTTCCACGTAACTGTCCGCGATCACTGGGATCGTTCGGTTCGTCAGCGGCAGGCGGACTTCCTGCCCGACCAAGTGTTGGTAGCGCGGGTCGTCTGGGTGCACTGCCACTGCGACATCAGCGAACATAGTTTCTGGACGAGTAGTCGCAATCACGACCTCACCTGTCCCACTGACGAGCGGGTAAGCGATGTGATAGAGTTGCCCGTCTTGTTCCACATGTTCGACTTCAATATCTGACAGCGCCGTTCCACACCGCGGACACCAGTTGATAATGCGGTTACCGCGGTACATCAGCCCTTTTTCATACAAACGCACAAACACTTCGCGAACCGCTTCGGACAGACCCTCGTCCATTGTAAAGCGTTGTCGGCTCCAATCGCATGAGGCCCCTAGGGCGCGCACCTGATTTGTAATCGTGTTCCCGTATTGTTCCTTCCAGGCCCAAACTTTTTCAATAAAAGCGTCCCGTCCAAGTTCGTGCCGACTTGGTCCTTTTTCTTCACGAAGCGCTTTTTCAACTCGCGCCTGTGTGGCTATCCCGGCGTGATCAGTTCCGGGCACCCAGAGTGTGTCGAAACCGACTAACCGTTTATATCGCACAATGATATCTTGAAGTGTATTGTCCCACGCGTGACCGATGTGCAGTGAACCCGTGACGTTCGGCGGAGGCATGACGATCGAAAACGGGCCTTTCCCGTTCCTGTCACCCGTAGGTTTGAAAAACCCCCCCGACTCCCAGTATTGATAGATTCGGTGTTCCACTTGGGATGGATCGTAAGCAGTTGTCAGTGACCGAGGCTCTAGCGAAGCCATGCGTGCTCTCTCCTTTTCGTCAAAAAAGCCTCCGGTCCTGAATCAGGACGGAGGCTCCGCGGTACCACCTGAATTCCCGAGGTTATGCGCAGTCAACGCGAACCATCGGGCACTCTTCATCGATAACGGGATGAACCGGTATACACAGCTCTGAGACGACGTTCAAACCGTTCTCCGGGACAGATTGCAGCCAAGTCTGTTCCTCTCTGGACGGAGTTCGCGGCTTTACTCCTTCTCATCATGGCCAAAACGATTCAACTTGTATACGAAACATCTTACGCAGAGCAGAGAAACGATGTCAAGTTGACCGGGTAGGCGTTAGTACCCTGAACACTACTTGCGTCGTTTCTTCTTGCTGTGATGGCGGCGAGCTGGGTGTGCCTGGATTTGGGCCGGGGACGTTTCTGCACGACGTCGTGCTTCCCGCTCCGCGCGTTTGCGGTCGGACCAATCCGTCATCCGCGTGTAACCAAAACAGACAAAGGCGCCCAGCAGTAAACTCATCCCATTCTCTTCGAGAAAAACGCCTTGGCTCACAGGTGACTTTCCGTGCATGTCGAGCGCGAACTGGAGAATTAAGTCGATCACAAAGATCGCGGTCACCCCAACCAAGGCGTTGCCAAGACGGCGTTCCTTTATTCTGGGAATCACCAGATAGCCTACGAACAGCACTCCGAGCGGCGCAGTCATGACGACTGTGTACTTTGTGGCCACGTCTAAAATGATTTGCAGAAGTGCGATTGCCGCCACTGTAAGGGCTAACGTTCTCCAGTGCCAACCGTTTACAACTGGTTTCGAAAAATTGAACTCCGCCAAACTGATTCCTCCTGACGCGAGGCGTCACCGTGTCTAAAAGACTTTGCGCAGAACAAGTCTACATGCCGACATAGACATCTACTCATCGCTTGTCCCATCTTACCAAACTCGACTCATTGGTGTCACCGCGGAGTCTTGGACATTTGTTGCCCACCTTGCATATACATAGGACGAAGAGGAGGGACGGACATGGGTTTCTTTCTGTTGCTCGCCAGGTTTGTACGCCTGATGTTGGCCATCGCTATTTTTCTACTGTTCATGCGCGCCATTTTCTGGCCAACCCCACTTGACTTGATTGTGCTCATGCTGTTGTTCATGGTATTTGCAGCGATGTTTGTCGGCCCACCTTGATCCTAGAAACGTTTACTGTGGTCCACCGATACAGATGTTGCTCCCCTTCCCAACTGCGAATACAAAAGCGGAAAGTGGTGTTCATCACCACTTTCCACCCCGTGCACACCGATATAGGTACGCAAACTCATATGTCTAACTGAAGAACAGGACGTCCGGGTATCGCCAGCGTCTGGCCCGGATGCACCACTTCTTCTGAAATCTCGTTCGCCCTCATCAGGTCTGATTTGAGAACTCCAACGCGGTCTGCGATGGACTCCAAGTTTTCCTCTTCTGACACAATCACATATCGCAACGTGTAAAAATGTTCAGGTGAATTGAAGTCAACAAACGACCACAATTCACTGGAAATGACGTTGCCATCACTGTTTTCCTCGCCCGGGCTGCCGCGCATGATCACGCTCGTGGCCTCGGCTTCACCTAGCTCCGGTTCAATCCCGTGATCGACCTCAGCACCGTCCGTTTCATCGGCCCCAACTGCGTCGGTTGTATCTCCGCGATAGGCTGCTTCCGCCGCTTCACGAGGCGTGTACGCATCGTGCAATTCACGTGCTGACACCTGGTGCTCGAAGTCAAACTCCACCACGTTACTCTTGGTGTCGGGTTCTTGCTCCGCCAGTCGTTCCTCAGCAACCGGTTGCGCTTCATCATCGCGAACGGAACCTCCGTACGCCTTGTCCAGACTGGCCAATTCACGTTGAACTGTGTCACTCACAGGATGCCCGCTGCGCAAAGGCTCGGTGTTGTTGCTCTCTGCACCGCCGCGAGCTTGGCTAATCGTTTCTGCTGCAGCTAAGCCCTCGTCTTCTCGTGGGGAGCCACCAGCCGGAGTGACATCATGGTCGCGTGAACCACGCGTCAACTGGAGGTCGAGGTCAGGGGCAGCTGCATCACTTGGTTGGTCCGGAGATACGTCGTCAGTCGCTGGCTTCTCAGTTGTTTCCTCCTGACTATCGGCCAGTCTATCGGCAACCTCCACCGAATTGGCGAAGTCTTCCCGCTGAAACAACACGTCTCCGTATTCCTGAGATCCGCACTCAAAGTGGTATCCATGGGCTCCAGAGAGGCCTACAATGCTGAGGTCGGCAACCACGCGAATCCACCCGGGACTGACAGAGGTCAGTTGCCAGGATGAGATTCGACTAGCAACGTTAACAAGTCCCCTCGGCTGAGACTTCATTGGTACGCGCAGAACAAACGGCAAACGGTTGTGTAGTGCGGACCCGTTCAGCGACTGCCCAGAGTCCGTTCCCTGTGTTTGGACAAACCCCGCGGTGGCTTGCGGCTCCGATACCAATCCGCTCGCGCGATTGATGTACCCTGCAAAGACGATGGCCCCTTCCAGAACGTAGGCGTCACCGACACGTTCAAGCGACGTCACCTCGGTCGCCACTGTGGCATCGTCAATCTCGTCACCATCCCGCACCGCGTCCTGAAAGACTTCTTGGTCGATCTGGAGCCGGATGATCGGGGCACGGTCGAACTCGCTCATATGCGCTCCCCTCCTCAACTCGCGTCATTCCACCACCAATCTATGTCCGACTGCGGCCCATTATGTCGCGGCAGGGTCAGTCTTCGGTACGCACAAGAGCTAAAGGGCGTGCAAGCGACCCTGAATCAGCTGGGCCGTGCACGCCCTAAGGCACAACATAGACGTTTCAAGGTAGTCTCAAAACTGTGCAATAGTTTGAGCGATCGCTGATTCGGTATGAGCAATGTCCTCGTCCGAATGAACCGCCGATAAAAATCCAGATTCGAGTTGAGACGGCGCAAACAGCACACCTCGGTCAAGCATCCCGTGGAAAAACTTCGCGTACAGAGCCTTATCACTTGCCGCCGCATCTGTCGCATCACGAACCGGACCGGCGTGAAAAAACAGGCCAAACATGCCACCGACGGCCGTACCACTCACTTCAATTCCCTTGCGCTGTCCAGCCGCCACAAAAGCGGACACTAACCGTTCACCGTAGCTGTGCAAGCGCTCATACAACCCATTACCTGCGGCCTGCTGCAAGAGTTCCAGCGACACTAGCCCGCCTGCCATCGCGAGTGGGTTGCCAGACAGCGTTCCGGCTTGGTAGACCCGCCCCTGCGGTGCCACGAGAGACATAATCTCGCGACGACCACCGTACGCTCCAACGGGCATACCCGCTCCGATTACCTTGCCGAGCGTCACCAGGTCGGGGTCGATTCCAAAGTGAGCTGCCGCCCCTTTCAAGGCAACACGAAAACCGGTCATGACTTCGTCAGCGATGAGCAGCGCCCCGGCGGCCCGAGTGACTTCCCGAATCGTCTGTAGGAACCCATCGACGGGTGGAACACAACCCATATTGCCACCGACAGGTTCGACGATGACACACGCAATCTCGTCACCACGCTCCGCAAACAAAGCACGCAACGCTTCATTGTCGTTGTAGGGTACACTGAGAGTCAACTCTGTGGTCTCCTGCGGCACGCCTGGGCTATCAGGCAAGCCGAGTGTGGCTACGCCAGAGCCGGCTTTAACCAGCAGTTGGTCCGCGTGTCCATGGTAGCAGCCAGCAAACTTGACGATGAACCGCCGTTTTGTGTAGGCACGGGCTAGTCGAATGGCACTCATCGTCGCCTCTGTGCCACTATTCACCATCCGGACAACCTCAATACTGGGCACGAGTTCACAGACAAGTTCTGCCATACGAGTTTCTGTCTCTTTTGGAACACCG
>JAKAXI010000081.1 GCA_021816665.1 Bacillota bacterium
ATCCGCGCCTGCACTTAGCCTTGGAGCCGCTTCCAGACAATGCTCTGTAAGACTAACTCTTGCCCGTGGGCGACGGTGTTCACAACCACCTGATACGTTCCCCGTGTGCCAACAGTCTCTTCTGTAGCTGCTTGCGCGCTGACCAGTGTGTCTCCATTGACATGGAGCGTCACGTCAAAAGACGATGCACTGCGCAGTTGCGACAGGGCAATTCCGTACGCGGGGTTGTTTGCTACTTGAGTCCCATCAAGAGTTGGCAGCAGGCTGTGCAGATAAATCGCACGGGTGTCAGCTGACGCGTGCAACCACGCGAGGTACAGGGTGACTAATGCACTCGACGCTGTCAGCGGTTGATTGCTCTCCGTAAAGTGGAGGCTCGGAGCACCCGAGTAGTGCAAAGTTCCCATCGGCAGTGAATTCGTCGACAGTGTCAATCCCTCTTGGGCCAATTTCGATGGCACTTTCGCATAGTACCCTGAAGAGATAGGCGTGGATGCAGAAGTCGAAGTCGTGGTCTGCGAATGCACGAGTTTTGCCGAAACGAGGTAGCGGTACGGCGTTAGGTACAATGCGTCGAGCGGATAACAAGCCTCGAGTATAAGCGATGGCTGGGATGAGTTGTAGACGGGCGTCCCGGTGTGTACAATTCTGTGTCCGGTCACTTGGAATGTCTGCGTCTGCCCGGGCAGCTTGACGACAATGTCATCTCCCGGTTGCAATCGATTGATGTGGCGAAACCACGTCGCATTGTGGGCTGCTAAAATGGAGGTGCCAGTTTGCCCCGGCATGACACTCGCGATCAGATGACCGACCCCAACGTTCAGTTCGCTGTCGTTTGTGCCCTGGATAACAGGTGCTGTCAGGCTGATCTTTGCCACCTGGAGTTCTCCGAGCACGCTCTTCGCAGGAACGTCTGTCGTGATCGAGACTGTCGACATCGGCACAGTTGATCCCGAGGCAGTTGTCGAAGTGACGGTGGTCGTCAGGTTCGAAGACGTGATCAGTTGCTGCGCCTGATGTAGCAGTTGGTTGCCACGTATGCGAGAGTGAATGTAGAAGTAGGGAATACGCGCCAAAACGACAAGGCCTGCTGCAGCCACCAGACCGCCAACTACCATCAACCAGTTGAATTGCCGATTGCGCCGGTAGTGTGCCACAGCGAGGCCTCCTTTCAAGCTAACGAAACAAGTATGCTTACGCTCGGCGATTTATTTGTCGGCTTCTTGCTGACGACGACGCGCATTCTGCATGATGAGGAAACCGAATGCGACCGTCAACACGCCGGCGATCAGATTCGTGAGCCACGCGAAGCCAGTCGAGACCGCAGTGCCGCCAGGGATTGGCTGGTTCCCTACTGGCTTCTTGCTCGGCGGTGTCACCGGGGTCTTATTGGCAACGACGATAAAGTCGGCATTCCCGATCACGGAGAGACTGACTTGCCCGCTCTTCACGGTAGCACCGGGCACGGCGACTAAACCTTTTGTCGCACTCAGCTCATAGACCTGCGCGCCTGCGGGAATCGAAGAGTCTACATACGTGACAGTCACTGCCTTTGTCGGCATGTCCAGTTGCGGGAAGTCCACACCGATCTCCGATACCACTTTGTCTCCAGTCGGGGCCAGCGACTGCAGAGCCGTGAGAGACTCCTCTGTCACCGCGACGTTGTCGCTGTACGCCACAGCCCCAGCCGGAGCCGTCACAGTAACCTCGCCGCTCCCGAGCTTTGTGGTCCAGGAGTTTCCGCTCGGCGAGGCAGGGTTCGTAGCAAGGTTCGTTGTCACTGCATTTGCCGATCCTGCTGCCGCCCCCATAGGCAGGGTCAACTTTGTGAGTTCTTGCTCCAGCAGCGTCGCGAGCACCTCCTGCCCTGCAACAGTCGGGTGTACGTCGCCTTCAGCTACACGGACCAGCGTAGTTTGTTTACCGTTAAATGCGCTGTACGCATCAAGTACGGGTACACCCGTTGCTGTCCCGACCTGGGCAATCGCTTGGTTAGCAGCTGTGATGAACTCTTGCCCCGCAGCGGACAGCGGCGACCCGGCCGGGAACGGATCGTACAAGTTGTAGAGGACGACCGGGGCATTTGTCTCTGCCTGAATGGCTGCAACCGTTTTCGTCAAGTTGCTGCTCATCTGCACAATTGCCTGCTGAAACTGCAGTTGTTCTGCGGGCGTAATCGTCACCGCACTGCCGCTAAGTGCCTCTTGTAGCAGCCCCAAACGGCCGGCTAAACCGAGCAAGTCGTTACTGCCAATATCAATTGTAACCACTCGCGCACTTCGGATGGCTCGCTGGAAATTCGGTGAGGACAGCGCAGTCAACAAGTCCCCAGACGTCCAACTCGGCACACCGAGGTCAGTCACTGGCAGGTTGTCCGCCTGGCCGACCAAATAGGGGAAAGCCTGCGCATCCGGGTTCAAATTCGCAGGGTTCAGGTTGTACCCGAACGTGATCGAGTCGCCAAGTGCGACCAATCCCCCTGGGTAGCTCACGCCGGACTGAGTAGAGTTCGTAGAGTTAGCGTTGCCAGCAGCCCACGCCGTTGGCGCCAACATGGTAAGCACTGCGGCTGCCCCGACCCCCGCTAACCACGCTCGGCCCCTCCATTGCTCTCTTGCGTTCTTCTTCATCTGCTTCCTCCTCCAGATTCGCCTTCTGCACGCATCACACAGGCCGAGGCGCGACAAGCAACGACTTTCCCCGCCTCCTGATGTTACTACGAATTCTACCGGAAATAGACAAATCTTGCATCGGATCTCGGAAAATTTCGCTAGTGAGTGACACACGCGTGATCTGTAGTCGCTCGACAACAAAAAAGAGGCTGCGGACACCGACGTGTCTAAGCAGCCCCTGCGAGCATCAGAAGGTTACTGCGCGGATTCTACGGGTAATTGGTCATCTGGGATGTACCGCTTGGCGCGCAACCAATCTAGTACCTGCGCTACACAAGAGGCGACCGAGTCTTTGTCGGTGTGCAGCACAATCTCCGGATTGGTCGGTCGTTCATAGGGAGAAGAGATGCCGGTAAAGTTCGCGATTTGACCATTCTTTGCGCGCTTGTACAAGCCTTTCGGATCGCGCTCCTCACAGACCTCGAGCGCACAGTCTACAAAAACCTCCACAAACTCGCCCTCTTCGTAGCGTGTGCGAGCGGCGTCGCGGTCTTCTTGATAAGGTGAAATAAGAGCGGTGATGACAATGACACCTGCGTCCACGAACAGCTTCGAGACTTCCGCCACACGCCGAACGTTTTCTGTGCGGTCGTCCGCTGAGAAACCGAGGTCTGAGTTCAGCCCCATCCGAAGGTTATCGCCGTCAAGCAGGTACGCTTGAAGACCCTGCTCGTGAAGAACAGCTTGTAAGGCATTCGCCACGGTTGATTTTCCCGCACCGGACAACCCTGTCAGCCACAGAACAAAGCTGTGGTGACCATTCTGTTCACGGCGGTCGGTCTTTTGAATCGGCGTATCGTTCCAAGTCAGGTTTCGTTCGCTTGTCGACAACCTGGACTCCCCTTCCGGCACTTAAATTTCCTCGCATAGCATACCACGCTTGACCGGAGCGGGAAAGGCACAAATTCTGTAGCGACAGACTAAGACAGCAGTTGCACCGAAAGCTGCTATGTAAGTTGCCGCCACGGGAGCTCCCTGACGGCAGAAAATTCAGGTTACAACTGTGGCGTGTTGTCAAAGTTATTGGCCGGGTCCCCATCCGCATCCGAGCGTATATGATACGCGCCATCGCGGCCTTGAAATGCGTTGGCGTGATCGACCTGACCGTTCCGAGCCATGTGAATCGCCTCGCGGTAATCGACGACCCTGCCATCTGCGAACCGAAACTCCACAATGTCACCGTCCGTGTTCTTTCGCACGCTCACGACGCGGTTCTTGTGCGCGATACGCTCGGCTGCACTGCATCCGACACCGTCAAGCCTGTTCTTCACTTGCTCGCCCATAGTATGAACCTCACCTTGGCCTGTCACGGGCCCTTCCTCACTTGGCCGTCATCGGTCTGTTCCTGTTCAAGGTTCTGTGATTGATGCGGAGCCGGCTTGCGGGCGGTGCCTCTGGAACTGTGACCAGCCTGGGAACTGGTCTGTGCGCTGTTCGATTTTGGATAGTTAAACGTTTTACTACTCAACCCGGGTTCCCCCTCTCACGTCTGTGGTTCTCCGTTAGCGTGTAACGGCCCCACTGGCGCTATGCGCGAGGGTGAGAGGTAAACTCCGGCAGATCGCGGATCAAATCAAGGAAATGCGCCAGAATTCGGGCGGTTAATCCCCAAATGACGTACCCGTCAAACTCGTAAAATAGCTGTGGAACATGGCCTTGACGCCACCGATACTGTCTTCCGTTTGGTACCAAATGGTACGGGAAGTCGTCCCCTGGTGTATGAGTAAACGTCATGTCGTAGACATCCGGCTTGGCATGCAAGAGTCGTTCCAGCGAGACCGTAAAGACTTCTGCCACTTCCGCCTGATTGGGACAGAGCTTTACACCCTCAGCAATCACGCCAGCAAAGGGATACACAATCAACTGTCCGAAGCCGACCAAGACGTCCAAGTCCCCGACCACCTCAATAGAGCCCTCGTCGACGCCAAGTTCTTCGCACGTTTCTCGCACAGCCGCCGTGCGCGTGTCGGGATCATCCAAGTTGACGTGACCGCCTGGAAAACATATCTCCCCCGCCTGGCGTCTCAGTGTCGCCGCCCGTTTTTCAAACAATACGCCAAATTCGCCGTCCTCCATTTGTACGAGCGGTACCAGTACGGCCGTCTTTACGTACTGCTCCTGGCCGAGGATACCGGCCTTGCGCCTTCGCAGGCGATCGGTTACCACACGCACCGTAGCCACAGTCTTGACAGTCTTCACAGCAGAAGCGCCTCACTCACCACAATCCCGTCTTCGTCGGCGTACAAGTACTGCCCAGGAACAAAATTGACACCGCCAAAGCGAACGGGTTCTCCCACGCTGCCTGTACCACCTTTCCGCGACTTGCGCGGATTGCTGCCGAGGGCAAATACACCCACCTGCTGCTCGGCTAGTTCGAGCACATCGCGCACCGCACCGAACACGACGATCCCGGACAGTCCTCGTTTGGCCGCAATTTGGGCGAGATTGCCTCCGACCAAGGCACACCGAAGCGAACCCCCACCGTCCACGACGAGCACTGAACCGGGCGCCACCGTCTGAATCGCCTCTTTCACAACCACATTGTCTTCATAGACACGCACGGTTGAAATCGGGCCGAAAAAGCGTGGGACCTTGCCATAACTGTGAAACGTCAGTTCACATACCTTTACTGCTTCTGCATGTTCGTCACACAGATCTGCTGTCCGGAAGTCCACATCATCACCTCACTTTCATCTTGCACCGGATGGTCTCCGTGTGCAACCGCCTTGCGCGACCGAAGTCCAGAGTGATATAACATTCACGTACTCATACGTATGTGTTTCACACACTGATACGTATGTCCGCGAGATGGAGTGAGCGTTGGTGCCTACCGAAAAGGATATCCGGCAGACGATTCTTCATGCACTTTCAGAACTGGCACAAGAACTCCCTGTCGACCAAATTGGCTTTGCCGACGTCGCACGCCGCGCAAACGTCCACTGGACAACGGTTCGCAGACACCTCGGGTCCCGAGAAGCCATGCGCACCGTGCTCAGAGAACAGCAGCAAGAACACGGCGTGGAATACGCCGACACGAAGACGCGAATTCTGGACGCTGCAGAACGAGTCTTTGCAGAACAGGGGTACGCGAACACGTCACTTGACCATGTGGCAACGGCAGCGAGCCTGACCAAAGGAGCCGTGTACTGGCACTTCGCCAGCAAGAGTGACTTGTTCTTGTCACTGCTTGAAAAAAATGTGTTTGACCACGTGCGCATGCTGCCTGAAAAGATCAAGGCCATTGCAAGCGCATCGCAGGGGCCCGAAAGTGCCGTTGAGAACTGGCTGACGCAAGAGTTGGAGCGGTTGACGGCAGACAAACGGCAGAGCCAACTGTTCTTCGAGTTCGTCTCATCCAGCCGTGACGAGGCAATTGAAGAGAAAATGCGGGACTTTCGGCGCCGTGCGTTTGCCACAGCGTTGCCGATGATTGAGCAACTGCAAATCAACGGTTTGCTGAGACGAGACGTCCCAGCACAAACGCTCGGCCTGATGGTACACGCTTTATTCGACGGTCTCACCGTTGCATGGATGGTCGATCCCGAGGAAGTCCAACCCAAACTTGTCGGAAAGGGTTTAGCTCAATTGCTCATGCATGGCATTGGCGGAGCACTGATAGACAACAAATAGACAGCGGCTTAACGGAGTGGAGGGGAAGAGTGTTGTCGAGACAAAATCAACAGTCTGCACAACGTCAGTCGGCAGGGGGTAGAGAGAGAGTCGGGTTTTCCCGGCACTACGCTCGTTTCATCGGTCGTTTTCGCTGGGCCATTCTCGCCTTTTGGCTGGTAGCTGTCGCAGCTACACATTTTTTCATGCCGAGTTTATCCAATGTCGTGGCTCATACCCCGACGAACTATGTGCCAAACTCATCGAGCGTTGTCGTTGGCCAGAACTTATTGAACAAAGTCGACGCCAGTCACAGCTCAAAGAGCACAGCCGTGGTTGCGATCCACAATCCAAAGGGACTTACTCCATTGGACAAAGCGCAATTTGCCTCCAGGCTATCGGATATCAACAGTCACCGCAGCAAGTATGGCGTAGAGAGCGTCCAATACATTGACAACGTCAACAAACAAGTTGCATCGTCGTTCCTGAGCAAGGACGGCACAACGGAGATCGCGCTCATCGGTTTTCCGCACAGCGAAGTGGCTGACCAGACATCCAACTCGCTAACCCAGTTGCAGTCATCGTTTGCGGGCTCTGTCCCATCCGACGCCAAAGTGTACTTCACTGGTGACGCGCCCATTCAGCTAGACGACATTCACATTTCGCAAAGCGGCACGTCACGCACAGCGGTCGTCACTGTGATCCTCGTGCTGGTCATTCTGCTCCTCGTCTTCCGGTCGCTCATCGCGCCGTTGGTGCCGCTCCTGTCGATCGGCTTTGCGTTTCTTGTCTCGTCCTCTATCGTGGCCTTGTTGGCCAAGCACGGGCTGCCAGTCTCAAACTTCACGCAAACCTTTCTGATCGCCACACTGTTCGGAGCGGGTACGGATTACTCGATTATCCTGATGAACCGGTTCCGCGAGGAGTTGATGCGCGAACACGGAGACCGCGAACTCGCACTCGCGGATACGGTTCGCTCAGTCTCGAAGACCGTGGTCTTCAGCGGGTTAACCGTGCTCATATCGTTCGCGATCCTCATCTTCGCGAAGTTTGGCCTGTACCGGAGCGCCGTCGGCGTCGCTGTTGGCATAGCTGTCGCACTGATCACTTGCCTGACCCTGATCCCTTCGCTGATGAGCCTGCTAGGGCCAGCGTTGTTCTGGCCGCGCAAGCCGCGTCCTGGCATGGCACACGCGCAGTCGAAATTCTGGCTGTTCACTGGTCGCATTTCAGCTCGGCGGCCGTGGTGGACACTGCTCGCGCTGGTCATCGTCCTCTTGCCGATCGCGCTCTTGTTTACGAATCAACGCACGTTTAACCCGATGGATGACATCCCCAACGCTCCATCTGTCACTGGTTTTAATGTGGTGGCCAAAGCGTTCGGGCCAGGCAATGTGCTGCCGAGCCAAATTGCCTTGCACACGACGGCCAATCTGCGAACACCAGAAGGCTTGACGACAATTGAAAACATCTCGCAGGCACTCGCAAAACAAAGCTCCATTCACGAAGTGGAGAGCGCCACGCGACCGGTGGGAAAAGTCGTCACGACTTTCCAACTGGCGAACCAAAACCA
>JAKAXI010000082.1 GCA_021816665.1 Bacillota bacterium
TTCCGATCTCAAGTGCAGGGACTGCACGCTAGGTGTTTTACTCCATGACCGGAACTGCAGCTGCGCCCTTTGGCTTGAGCCTGCGGCTGGCGCGTATTGCAGCCTCTTTTTTGCTGCCAAAGAACAGCACAAGAACAAACGCTACCGTCGTAAGGCCCGCGGCGACCCAGAACGCGTCGTTCATCCCCATCACAAAGGCGTGCGCCTGCAGAACGCCGGACATCTCCGCAACCGCCGCCACCTGGGCGTGAGCCGGTGACATCCCCTGCGCTTCAAACGCCTGCACCATTCTGGCGATGTCCTGTCCCTGCGGCGTGAACGGCGTGACGTTCTGCGCCATGACCGCGAAGTGAAACTTCTCACGCTGGTCGAGAATACTCGTCAAAACCGCGACTCCGAGAGAGGACGCGACTTGGCGAGAGGTGTTCGAGACGGCCGACCCTTGACTGATTAACCGTGGCGGCAACAAGTTCATACCAGCCGTCATAATCGGCATCATCGTCAATCCCATCGCGACCTGTCGAAAAAGATACAACCACTGCACGTGCCCGACAGAGGTAGCCGGTGACAGTCGCGTGAAGCCGATGGTGACGATCGTCATCCCCGCAAGTCCGACAATACCAAGCGGACGCGCGCCGATGCGGTCGAACAACCGGCCAGCGATAGGCATCATGACAGCGCTGCCGAGCGCCGCCGGCATCATCAACAGACCAGTGCGCATAGCCGACAGCCCGACAATGTTTTGCAGGTAAATCGGCAGAAAGAAAATCCCCGTAAAGAGCGCAATTTGAATCAATCCACCGATGATGGTACTCATGGTGAACAAATAGTCTCCGAAGACTCGGAAGTCGATCATCGGATGCTCCATGTTCAGTTCAACAATCACCAGAGACACTACACAGATGATTCCAAGTGCCACAAACCCGAACACCTTCGGCGAACTCCAGCCGTCTGCTGCGACGTTGTTGAGACCGTACAGCAAGCTGAAAAACCCGACGGTGGAAAGCGTAAATCCCCACTTGTCAAAACGCTGTGAGGTGTGGTGAGCAAACTCGTGCATGAACATGAGCCCGAGAATCAACTCGATGATGCCGATCGGCACGTTCAGATAGAAGATGAGCCGCCAACTCGCGTACTCCACTAGGTAGCCGCTCAAAGTCGGGCCAATGGCAGGGGCGACCATGATCGAGATCCCGAAGATCCCCATGACAGACCCGCGGCGGTCCGGCGGAAAGATGCGGAAGATCATCGCCTGTGCCACAGGCATCATCAGCCCGCCGCCAATGGCCTGGATGAGCCGGAACGTAATAATCGAACCTGTGCTCCACGAAGCTCCACAGAGCGCAGAACCGAGGGTAAACACGGTGAGAGCAAACAGAAACAAGTGTTTGGCGCCGAATCGGTCCGTGAGCCAGCCGGAGATGGGAATCATCACGCCCATCATCAGCATGTAGCCGGTCAGCACCCACTGGATCTGCGTCGTCGTGGCGTTGAAGGCATTTTCCATGGTAGGAATGGCGACGTTGACCACGCTGGTGTCAAGCACCGCCATGAACACGCCAAGTACAATGATAAACACCTGCAACCCAGGTGACTTCATTCGGCTGATTTCATACTCGTGCTGTGCGTGTTCCATCACTCGCGCTCCCTTACCTTGACCTTGAGGGCCGAAGTTGCGAACCCCAGCAATCATTTTATCGAATAACAATTCGATTGCCAAATAAAATTGACAATGCGTTGCCAGACCGCAACTGTTGAACTCTCAGTGTGCGGCCTTCCTGCGGATTGTGATACAGTGAACCTTGAAGCATCATACCGCCCTGACATGTAGACATTCAAGGAGGAACCACACTTGATCATTATGAAGAGCCGCTACGAAATTGACCTGATGCGCGAAGCAGGAAAAGTCGTAGCCGCCTGTCACGCGGGACTTGCAGAGTTCATTAAACCCGGAGTCACAACGGCCCAAATTGACGCCTTCGTCGAGTCGTTCATTGAGGGCCACGGCATGATCCCGGCGCAAAAAGGTTATAAAGGCTACCCCTACGCAGCCTGCACATCAGTGAATGACGTGATCTGCCACGGTTTCCCGGGCGGCTATGTACTTCAAGACGGCGACATCATCACCGTTGATATGGTGGCACTGCACAAGGGTCTGCACGCCGACTCTGCGTGGAGCTACGCGGTCGGAGACGTTTCACCGGAAGCGACGCGGCTGCTCGAGGTGACGAAGAAGTCGCTGTTTGTCGGTATTGAGCAGGCAGTCGTCGGAAACCAGATCTCGGACATCGGACACGCCATTCAAACTTATGTAGAAGCTGAAGGACTGTCCGTTGTCCGCGATTTCATCGGCCACGGCATCGGCCGCGAAATGCACGAGAGTCCAGAAGTGCTGCACTACGGGCCGCCGCACAAAGGTCCGCGTATCCGCCGCGGCATGACGTTCACCATCGAACCGATGGTGAACACCGGCAGCTACGAGACCACGGTGGACGCTGACGGTTGGACCGCGCGTACCGTCGACGGGAGCCTCAGCACGCAGTACGAGCACACGCTCTACATCACCGACAACGGACCTGAAATCTTGACACAGTTGTAACCACGACTGGACATCGCACCGCCACTGTAAGCCAAGCCGTTTGCGAGGCGGCCCGTGTCGCGGGTCGCCTTATAGGTGGGCGTGAAACACGGTTGCACCGATCACGCCAAGTGCGTACGACACAACACCGACGATGACACCTACTGCCGTCATCTCCAAACCGCTCGCCCACCAACTGCGCACGGTAATGAGCGACTTTGCGGCACCGACCGCAAAGTGTGCCGCGATGCTGATGATGGCTGCGGCGATCATCGCAGGAATACCCTTCATAAAGAAAAACGGGATCAGCGGAATGATCCCGCCGACCAGCGTAGATGCGCTGCCAAACAGGGCTGACCGCCACGGGCTGCCTGTGCTCGTCTCGTGAATGCCAAGTTCCTCCGCAGCCATCGTCTTGAGCAACTCATCGGGGTCACTCGCAATGCGGTCCGCAATGTCCTTAGCCTCCGAAGTCGAGAAGCCCTTCAGTTCGTACAAGAGCGCAAGCTCTTCCGCCTCGTGCGCGGGGTCTTCTGCAATTTCCTGCCGCTCCCGCGAAAGCTCGCTCTCCATCAGTTCATTTTCCGACTTGGTCGCAAGCCACGCTCCGGCGCCCATCGACAGTGTGCTGGCAAGTGCGCCAAACAGACCGCTCAACAGCACGGTGTTGTCGTTCGCTGTAAAACCGGCGACACCGGCAATGATCCCGAAGATGGCCCCAAGTCCATCGTTGACGCCGTATACAGCATCCCCGACCCAGTCGCCGCTGTTGCCGCGGTGCCGCTCCTCGCCCCACAGGCCGTGAAGTCGGCTCTTCGCTGACCCGGCGGGCCGCTTCGCCAGGTCGGTCACAACGGAATCGTGATCGGCTTCATCTTTGTCGATTACGTCGAGCACCTGCACGATGTCTGGGTCGTCGATCACGTTGCGCTGCGATTGATACCAGGCCGCGTTACCGTTCTCAACCTCCTCAATCTGCTGCAACAGGATTGCCTGAGGTACGCCTTTGCGATTTCGCATCGTTGTGGCGGCGACCGGGATAGAGGCCTGCAGGTCTGAAATGTCGACTCCCTGGGCCTGCAAGCGCTCCTCCCACAAGCGAGCGTGCTTGCGTTCTACGTCAACGAGTTGACTGAGGATTTGCCGGCGACGGTCGTCGCTCTCCATGTCTGCGGCCGCCTGATAAAGTTGTACTGCCATCATTTCACGACGCCAGTTCTCTTTCAGCGTTTTGATCAGATATGCCTGATTTCCCTGAATCACGGGCGGTGGTCCACCTCCGTTAACCATTTTGGGTCTACATCGAAATGCGCGTTTGCGAGCGCCTTGGCCAGCACATGCAGCGGTGTGCGCGCAACTTCGCGGTACATTTTCTGTGTGTACACGTGCCTAGCACGCGGCAACTCCCGTCGCAACTGTCTGCGCAACTTCATCCCAGACTCGTCAGCATCTACGAACACGTACACGTCTTCGTCTTCGAGCCGTTCGGCTATTTCTAGTAATTCCTCGTACCCGATCGTCCCGCGCGTGCAGACAAATGAAACGGGCTCGCGCAGCACCTGCTCGAGCCTCTCGCGGTCTGTTTTTCCTTCGACAATCAGCACCTTTTCACCGACAGGTTCGACCTTGAACAAGCGGATGCCTCCTACACGTCCTCCCGGACAGCCACTGTCTGCGTGAGGCACGGCCGGTACACCTCTGTACGGCACGGGATGCCGTTTTCACGCCAGGAGAGCGTCATTTGGTCCGCGACCTGCCAGGCGGCGACTTCGTCCGTACACCAGGCGAGAAGCGATGGCCCAGCCCCGCTCAGCGTCAGTGCCAGTGCGCCGCTGCGCAGTGCCGCATGCCGTACGTCATCATATCCGGGAACCAAGGAACGTCGATACGGCTCATGCAACCTGTCGGAGAACCCACCCCGCAGTAATTCTAGGTTGCCAGTGCAAAGAGCGAGTGTCAACCTCGAGGCCTGGGCGATGTTATAGACCGCGTCCGCCCGCGTGACGGTCGAAGGTACGACCGTGCGCGACTGCTCGGTATGCAATGTGAAGTACGGCACAGCGACGACGAAGTACAGCTTGTCCGGAACTGGGATGGCGAGTGTATGCGTGCCGTTGTCGTCGACATAGCTGAGACTGGCGCCACCCGTCAAGGCGGGCGCAACGTTGTCCGGGTGCCCCTCAAGTTCAACCGCCAAGTCGAGTAGTTCCCTACGCGACAGGGACTTTCCTCCTGCTACAGCGACCAGTTCGTTGGCGAGCAACAAGCCGCCGACGATCGCCGAAGCGCTGGAGCCAAGCCCCGAGGCAACCGGAATGTGGTTTTCGAGGGTGAGTTTCCACTCCCGTTCGACCCCAGGGTTCCCTGCTCGCTCGAACAGGACGTCCATCGCCTGCACCACAGCGTTCTCCCGGGTGGTGGGCAAGAGGTTCGCGGACTCGCCCGTGATCTCGATCGAAAACGGATACCCTGTCTCGACCCACATCTCGTTGTAGACATCAAGGGCCAAGCCCATACAGTCAAAGCCCGGCCCCAGGTTCGCGGACGTAGCTGGGACTCGAACGTAATACTTCATAAAGAAGACTCCAATACTTGTGACACGGCGTGCATGTTGGCGTCGACGACCTCTGTCTGCGACCGGCTCAACTTCATGGCGCTGTCTGGGTCTTTCAAACCGTTGCCGGTCAGTACGCAGACAATCGTCTGCCCGCGCTCGATGCGGCCTGCCTCTGCAAGTTGCAAGAGACCTGCGACGGAGGCAGCGGAAGCCGGTTCCGCCAACACCCCTTCTGTGGCAACCAACTGATAAGCCTCTCGAATCTGGTCGTCAGTCACCGACTCGATGGCCCCTCCGGAGTCGCGCGCTGCTGCGACCGCGAGGTCCCAAGACGCTGGCTTGCCAATGCGGATAGCCGTGGCGAAGGTCTCAGGGTGGTCGATCGGCTCGCCCCTGACAATCGCAGCCGCCCCCTCGGCCTCAAAGCCGAACATGCGCGGGGTGTTCTTGACTTTGCCTCCGTCACGGTAGGCGCGGAACCCTTTCCAGTACGCGCTAATATTCCCTGCGTTTCCGACAGGGATGCAGAGCAGGTCCGGCGCCTGTCCAAGTGCGTCGCACACTTCGAAGGCGGCGGTCTGCTGACCGTCTAATCGATACGGGTTAATCGAGTTCACGACAGTGACGGGCATGGTCTCACTGAGCTCGCGGACAAGTGTCAGCGCCTCGTCAAAGTTGCCGCGGATCGCGATAATTTTCGCTCCGTACATCATCGCCTGCGCGAGTTTTCCGAGCGCGACGTAACCGTCCGGGATTAAAATGACAGCCTGTAGTCCTGCACGTCCGGCATACGCAGCCGCGGCGGCCGACGTGTTTCCGGTCGATGCACAGATCACGGTTTTCGACCCCGCCTCTGCCGCCTTCGCGACGGCGAGAACCATGCCGCGGTCCTTAAACGATCCGGTCGGGTTCGCTCCCTCGTACTTGAGGTAAACGTCCGCCCCCAATCGTTCACTGAGACGCACCGAGGGAATCAAAGGCGTATTTCCTTCACACAGGGACAATCGCGGGGTTTGCTCATTTAACGGCAGCCAGTCTGCGTAACGGTTAAGAATCCCACTCCATCTCTCTGTACTTCGGTCTACGTGCGCGACGTCGGCCGCCTCCTCTCTGGCGGGCCAGCCGCTCTCGCAGCTGGTCAAAATTGATTAGTCCTATTATTCATAGAATGTCGTCTGCTGTCAACGCAAATGACCGGCCTGAACCGACCGGCGTGGCTTGTCAGAGAGCCTTTTCTCGCCTGCGTAACTGACACCTGTCCACCCATCCCGTCAAGCCGCGTCATAGAGTGAGAAAAGTGACGAGGAGAGGAGGATACGCGCATGGCTCACGGGCACGTCAAGTCAACCCCCGCTCAAGCTCGGAAACACGCGCTGCGACCTGCTCCTGCAGGCGTCGCACTCGCCCCTGCAACACCACAGGACCGAGCAGCGGCCGACACAGAACGGTGTTTTCTGCCACTCTTCATGCTGTTCGGCATGGGCGCTGGCGGTTGGGCAGCTAGGCGGCGTGGATACGGGCAGTATGGGGCAGGTTACGGTGCTGGCTATGGCCCATTTGGTGGGTTTGGTGGTTTCTCCGGCGGTATGGGGGGCTATGGTGGCGGTTATGGCGCAGGCTATGGTGGCGCTCCTGGATACGGCGCAGGCATGGGCGGTTATGGCGGTGGATACGGAGGTAGGATGGGCGGTTGGCCGTTTTTCTTCTAATGATTAATGGGTGCGACTCAACTGTCTATCTAAAGCATCTTCAAATCGCCTCTGTTCGCGTTCAACACTTTCGCAACCCAGGGTGGGAACCCCCCTGGGTTGCTTTACATCTGTTGTAATGTCCTGACCATCAGGCGACTGGCGTGGTTGTGCAGGTGGTCGTGTAAGCGGGCACGAGCAGGAAGAACAACACGAAGATGATCAGAAACACAACCGCCCAACGAGTGTAGCCGCCAAAGACACCGTACATCCGGCATTCCTCCTTGTGATTGTTAGGTCGTGATGACAGTTCAGTAGATGCGTACAGACGGCGGACAGAGAAGGACAGTCACCCAATTTCCCACACCTTGGGCACCTGCAGTGAAGCCCGCCGGACGGTCATTTCTCGCTCTGTGGTATAGTTATAATGGAAGTACTGTTGGTGCAAGGATGGAGGCTGATACGTTGATGCTCGAAGAGGTCGAAGACTCCGAACTTCAGGAACGCCTGTGGAAGGCAGATGGACCGCTTGTCGTGTTTTTCCACACACCTCTGTGCGGGACGTGTAAGGTCGGCCGCAAGATGCTGACTGTTGCCCTCGCTGCACTGCCAGAGATCCCGTCAGTCGCCTGCAACCTGAACGCGATGCCACACTGGGCACAGGACTGGCAGATCACCAGCGTTCCCTGCCTGCTTGTCGTGGAACGCCTGAAGGTCGTTGAACGTGTATACGCGTTTGAGTCGGCTGGTCACCTTTTCCGCGTACTGCAACCCTACTGCAGTTGAACCGACCAACCTGCCACCGCCTGAAATAACCCCTGCTACCTCAAAATCAATGAAACCACGCGTGCCACAAGTGTCAAACATCACTCCGATGTAGCGACAGTTCAGTGACTGAACCCGTCCATCATCTAAGTCAGATTCTACTTACGTCATAGAAAATTCAAATTAGAGCCCAAATCGGGTGTTTCGGGGTCTG
>JAKAXI010000083.1 GCA_021816665.1 Bacillota bacterium
ACCAACCAGCCGGGGGCAGAGTCTATCACTCTATCAGATTGTTACGATCGCGGCAGCGACCCTCGCCTTACGTATGCCCCACTCCAGGCACCTATGCTCGCCGCACCATGCTCGCGACACCTATGCTCGCCGCACCGATCTGCTGCACCTATGCTTGCCGCAGCTCTACACCTACACCACTGCACTGGTTTAATCGTTCAGCAATTTCAAGAACTCGCGCATGAACCCCGGCAGGTCAGGCCACGCGTGCCCGGACACCAGGTTCCCATCCACATGCAGCGTCTCACTGATGTAGCGTGCGCCCATCGCCTCGACGCTCGGGCTGCACGCGATGTACGCCGTCATTTCACGGCCTTGCAGAACATCGCGGACCGTCTCGAGCACTTGGGCGGCGTGGCAAATCGCGCCAACGGGCTTGCCCGTTTCAAAGAAGTGGCGAAGAATGCCCGGGAGCGCCTTGTTCAAGCGAATGTACTCCGGGGCGCGACCGCCGGGAATAATCAGTCCGTCGTAGTCGGCCGGATTGACCTCTTCGAAGGAAGTCTGTGCCTGAATCAAATAGCCTGGCTTCTCCGTGTACGTTTCCCAGCCTTCAACGAAGTCGTGTACGACAGTGTGCAGGGTCTTGGTTGTGGGTGCCGCGATCACGGCTTCGACATCGGCTTCGAGCAACCGGAAGTAAGGGTAGTAGACTTCAAGCGCTTCGACTGCGTCACCAGTGACAATCAGAACCTTTTTACCCATCTTGCTCCCTCCAACCATCCTGAGATTACGTACCTCACGCTCCCCTTCATTCTATGTCAAAATCTTCGGCAACACGATAGATATCCAATTCGGCGCACGAAAAAATGCGTCGCCGTCCCAATCCAACCGAACGCATGGGGTATGATAGGGACAGCACGGTTGCTTGCTTTGACGCATAGGAGGCTCACTATGAACGACGACGCAATCTCCCAGCATCACGAGTCGACAGCTCACGATTACTCTGATGATCACGAACCTAAACGCCATCCCCAACAGCAGACGCCGAACTCCCGCCATACCCCCGGTTCCCTCCAGGCCCACGGCTCCCTCAAGACCCCGCACCCCCGCTACGCGCGGCAGGCTCTGTTTCGTCCGATCGGGCGCGACGGACAACTGCGACTCGGGCAGTCGCGTGTGGCTATTGTAGGCGTTGGCGCCTTAGGCACAGTTCTCGCGACCCAACTGGTGCGCGCGGGCGTCGGGTTAGTGCGACTCATCGACCGGGACATCGTCGAGACGACCAATCTTCAGCGTCAATCTCTGTTTGACGAAGTAGATGCGGAAAACGGCGTTGCGAAAGCCGAGGCGGCTGCGGCGAAGTTGCGGCAGGCGAACGGGGAAGTGACCGTTGAAGCGCAGGTGACGGACCTGACGTGGAGAAATGCGGAGGAACTGCTCTCTGACGTGGATGTCATTCTTGATGGAACTGACAACTTCGAGGTGCGCTACCTGATTAACGACGTGGCTGTCAAGCACGGCATTGCTTGGGCATACGGCGGTGCAGTCAGTTCTTACGGGTCGACGGCGTTCATCCGCCCAGGGCATACGCCGTGTCTGGTCTGTCTGTTTGGCGAAGGAGCTAACGGTGGCCATGACACTTGTGACACAGTCGGAGTAATCGCGCCGGTAGTCTCAGTCATCGCGTCCATTCAAGTGGCTGAAACACTAAAGTACCTGACAGGCAACCTTGACGCGCTTAGTAACGTGATGACACTCGTTGACCTGTGGCGAAACGACTTTTCACAGATGAACTTCGGATCCGCGAATCCGAGTTGCCCCTGCTGCGGCAAGCACACCTTCCACGCTCTGGAATCCCGAACGGACGGGCTAACTGTCTCCTTGTGCGGACGGCAGACCGTTCAAGTTCGGCCCGCTGTGAGTAACTCACTCAACTTGAGACAAGTCGCTGCAAACCTTGCGAACCACGGCAGTGTGCGGCAAAACGCCTCTCTCCTGCGGTGTGACTTCGGGAAGTTTCAGATCACGCTGTTCGCCGACGGTCGCGCCTTATTGCACGGCATTGAGGACCCTCACGAAGCGCGCGCGCTCTACGCCCGCTACATCGGGATGTAAGCTTACAGCAACGGTTTTTGCCCAACCGCGACAGTGCTTTTTCGAAGCTGCGATGCTTTGCGCGAACGACTGCGCACTTTGTGATCAGCACGTTTTCGCTGTGCCTTCGAGCGATACATGCGCTCGTCAGCGATGGCGAGGGATTCGTCAAAACCTGCACTGTGGCTTTCCAACATGATTGTGCCAAACGACACAAATGGCAGCGCTTCTCGCAGTTGTTCAGTCAGGTTCGCTTCTAGGGCCTCTCGCGCACTGTCACTGGATACGGCGAAGATGAACTCGTCTCCACCCCACCGCGCGCACATGCCCTGCCCGTCAACGATTGTGCTAAGCTTTGCGGCAATGTCCTGCAACATCTGATCGCCGATCCAGTGACCCTGTGTATCGTTGATGTGTTTGAACTGATCCACGTCGAGAATGCCAAGGCAAATAGCGTGTCCGCTGTGCGTACACGCCTCACGCCACTCGTCCCATCGCGCCATGAACCCGCGCCGGTTCGGCAACCCAGTGAGCGGGTCTGACAGGCTTGATAGTTCAGCCTGTTCGCGGTCCACAATCAGACTCAGCACAATAGACAGTTGCTGTACACCGAGCCGGATAATCCTGCTCTCCCGTGCAACGTCTGCCGGCAGTTCTCGGCGTCCCAGAATCACCGCGCCTGCGACCCGCTCGTGAGCCTGGATCGGCCACACGCCCGCGCAAGTCACACCGACCTGCGCCATGTACGGTTGCCAACTCTCCGGAAAGTCTGTTGCCGGACTCCACACGCCAAGGTGAAGAACGTGTGGCAGACGCTGAAACCAATGTCCGGTATGGACCTTCTTCTGCAGTTCCTCGTCATGACCCCGATTGACGCCATAGGCATCGTAGACTCGCACAAGCAAGTCGTCACCGTTATTTTCCACATACAAAAAGAAGCCGCCGTCTGCACGAAACAAAGTTTCCAGCACAGGCGCCGCCTTGTGTAGCAAATCGACAGCATTTGCAGCGTCGATCCATTCCATCGAACTCAGAATCAACTGCTCAATCCGATTCATAGAAACCACCTTGCCCATAGAATCACATGATCCAGACAAATATGCAAGTGTAAATACACGTTTTCTTCCATCTGATGAAAGCCATTTCACGTTCGCTCGCTGTCACGGGCAACCGCTTCAAGTGCCGCGGTGCAGGTGTCCGGAACGGAAACTACCATGTGGTACAAGAATCACATTGAAGCGGTCTATGTAATAGAAGGGGAAGGCGAACTTGAGGGCATTTCCAATCGCAAAACCCACCATCTGTATCTAGGTACTGTATATACCTTGAATAGTCACGAATTCCATATCGTTCGACCGAAAACGGATGTGCGCATGGTCTGCCAATCCAACCTTGACGGTTTGATCAACAAATGGGTGCGCCGAAACTTGGCGCACCCATTTGTTTCGTGCGATCGCCGCAGTTGCATCAAATGTACCGCATGGAGCGACCAGGGTAGTACAGGTTCAGGATGTTCAGGTGTGACAACATTGCGACTGCCCCCCAGTACTGCGACCCCCACTGTGCCATTCTCTGCGATCCGACAAACGCCCAGTTTGGATTGTTCGGTATACCTGCCCGATAGTCCAGTTCCTGTATGACTCCAGAAGGTGGCACGAAGACTTCTCTCCACGTGTCCCTCGTGGCAGCGTTTGTGACGGTCGTACCACTTAAGTACTTGTACTCCTGGAAGTTCGTCGTATTGTCGACATCGAAGGTAAATCCGGCAATCGTCACTGGGTGCAGGGTGTGGTACCAGGCGAACATTTTGATCGCCACGGCCCCTGCGCGCAAGGCCTCAAGCGACCACGATGGCATCCACTCGTTTGGCAACACATCGTCGCAGTACTCCTCGAAACCTACCGTCTGCACCCAGAGAATGGGCCCACGAGGGTTGTTGCCTTCACGGATGGCTACGCGGATCACGGATGGCAGGGACGTGTTGTTCACTGTCTGCGTCTGTGCTGTAGCCGATCGTGCTGGATACACGGTGACGGCCAGCGCCGTCGCAGCCGCGCCTAGGACAGTAGCAAGTCGGACGGTGAGCGATGCAGGTTTTTGACAGCTCATTGCGAAGAACCGCCTTCCCTCTGCCCTGCCTGCCCTGAGCTGGATTGACCGGCGTGGACGTGTGTCTCGCCCGTCTGACCGTTCCCTTGCTCCCCGCGCGTCATTCGCGGCTCTAGATTTGGTCCCCACGGAGAGTACCCGTAGTCCCCCTGAACCGGCGGTTGGCGCTTTAATCCAAGCTTTTTCGCGTACGTGTCAATCAACACCCGAACGTCCTGCCTGTGCAGGTTGCCCAGTGTCGCCATGGGTTCATTGCGGGCACCGGGTGTGATCGGATTTAAGATGACGGGCTGTACTGCATTTGGCATCACCGGGATCGTAAAGATGACCTGCTCATTGTACCCGCTGGCGACGACAATGGCCGCCACCGTACCCATCCGACGAACGGAAGCGAAGCGGCCGTCCACCTGGATGGGTACTGGTGCACTCCATTCACCGGTCGCGTTCGTAAGACCGGTCGTGACGATGTCACCGTCGGGATCGAGTACAATCACTCGGGCACCAGACACTCGCTTTCCACTCGGCGAGCCCACTCGAAAGAGTACAGTTTCAAACTTCCCTGTGCCGGCTTTTGGCTGCGCAGCATTGCCCTGCGCTGTGTTACCAGATGGCTCTCCAAGCTGAGTAGCATTTCCGTATGTTCCTGGCTGTGTCACTGATGAGACTGGAGTTGACAGAGTCTGTGCTGCTGACACGGGTCGAATCGTCGCGGCTACAGCCGACGTCGTGGGGCCGCCCCACACAGCAGCACAGGCGAACAAGACCGCACAAGTGATGCGTCTTTTTCCCACTCCGCGCCGTTTGAAACGGGTCAGCACCCGAGCGTATAGTCCCTGCAAATGCTACCCCCCCAAGCAGATCATGGTTTTCTCTGCCCCATAGCGTGACCCGCTTGGTGCAAACTCATGCCGCCGTGGAAGAAAGTTCCGCGATTTGTACATACGTTCGCAGGGCGTTCAGTTGGACGTGTGGCCCGTTCGTGTATGTTCAGTTGGACACGCGTTCAATTCGTCGGTACGTTCGCATGCGGGTGCAGGACTCTCGCGACGTCCTCAACAGCCCGATAGATGTACTGAGATACGCTGTTAAGGTCAGCCCCAGACAAGATGTACACCCGGTGGTTTTTGATCGCGTTGACGGACTGTAAGGCAGGATCGCTCAGCAACTTTTGCTTAAACGCAGCATCATCTGTGGTGTCAATGATGACGTCTGGGTTCAACTTGACGACTTCTTCTGTGGTGATTGCAGACCACCCATTTAGCTTTGCCGCCGCGTTTACACCGCCTGCGTCCGTGATGATGTTTTGAATCGTCGTGCCATTGCCGGCTGCGTAGCCATAGGAACCGTAATCCAGCACAGTAGGCTTTGGTAACCCCCGAACAGCCTTTTGCACAGCGTCGATCTTGCGTTGCATCATCTGTACCATTTGTGCTGCCTTGGCCGGCTCGCCTACGAGCTTGCCGAGAATGTCGATGTTTTGCTCGATCTCGGACACTGAATTAAAGTTGGCAAACTCATAGACGGGTGCACCCGCCTGCTCAATCTGCTGTACGACACCCGGTTGGTTGTAGCTGGCCATCAATACTAAATCGGGATGAACTGCGATGACCTGTTCAGCAGACACAGCCCCGATCGACGGGATCCCCTTGACAAGTGATGCGACATTCGAAAAGTTAGGCTGTGAAGCCTGTGCGGTCACAAGCGCAATGTCCTTCTTCGGGACCAGCCCCGTCAGAATTTCGTCCGTGCCTTCCGTTGTGGAGGCGATGTGTACTGGCTGCTTTGGAATGGTCACGCTGTGGCCGACCTGGTCTTTCACTGTGAGTGGGTATGAAACGCTCTGGCTGGCGCTCGTCGAATTGGTACTTTTGACTGTGTTCGCAGTATTACCTGTGCTTTGCGTAGTCGCCCCTGTACCACAACCGACAACTGCCATAGTGCCGGCGAGGACGACGGCTGCGACCCATACTCTCTTCATCCCTGTGCCTCCCTGGTTGGCGTCTGTCCCTAAGGGACCGCCGCGCTTCTTTGGTTCGTTCCTTCTGCTCTCCCCGATCACGAAGAAGGACCCTGCCGGGTGACAGGGTCCTTGGCTCGCCGTATGTACAAGCATACTAAACGGCTCCGTACCCTTTCCTCGAAGGTGAGCTCAGATCCATTCAGGCAGGTCTCCTGGCTCTCAGCAGGCGTTTGCCGTTCCTTCCCACGACCAAGTCGCAGTGGAAATTGCACCCTAACGCTGATTACAGTGGCGGGACCGCACCGGATTCACACCGGTTTCCCTATTCTCCCGGTTCGCCCTGAGGGACGTGACCTTGCGGTCATTCCCTCAGAGCACCCAGGCACCTGAACGGAAAAGATTCTGTTGAATACCCGCAGTCTATGGCAGTCTGTGAAAGTTGTCAACTACAACTAGGTTTGAAACTCTTGTTCTCACGGATTGCGAAACACGGTCAGCAAACTCCGCCCGGGATTGAGCGTCAACGCGAGACCCTGATCGATGAAGAAGCGCAGGCCAAATAGGCCGTTCTCTGTCAAGCTTGGGTCGACCACGCACGGGACATTGCGATAGATATGTCCGCCAAGGTTGAGTCGGCAGGTGGAAGTGTAGGCTGTGGCTTGCCCCCCTACGCCGCCAATCTGGATCGGTTGTAGAACTGGGAGGTTCAATTCCTGGGCAACCTTCCCGTTAAAAGTCAGCTCAAATGCACCAGTGTCCAATACCATGTCTGGCACGCTCACCCCGTTGACGATGAGCGGAAAATAGAATGAATCGTTCTGGACCGTGCCCTTGATTTGAGCAATGCGAGTGTACAAGAGGCTTCAGCTCCTTTTGGTGAGATACGTACATGTCCAACATACGGAGTGCCACAGCGGTATGACCCGGCGGCTGTGCGCTGTGCATAACGCCCCCGTCCAACGGACAGTGTATATCCGTAAGAAATAACCAATTTGGGAGGCGTTCGATTTACATGGGTATGAACGGGATGAATTCAGGCGAATCATCAATGGCAGGCGGGAACATGTCTGGGTCGTCTACTCCAGAGTTTGGAGCACACGAACTGATCGTCATGAACGAGGCTCTCATGACGAAATCGGCAAACGCTGATGTACTCTCTCACTTTGCTCAAGAAGTTCAGGATTCACAGTTGCGGCGTATGCTAGAAGAGCAGGCTCGCAACGTAACTAACCACTACATGCAAGGTGTGCAAATTCTTCAGGGCCGTGGAAACTCGACATCGAATCGGCAATCATACACGGGGCAAATCAACGGAGAGCCTAAACTCGGGTTGCGCCAGCCTTCAATGCCTGCGCCGAATCCAAACGGACAGTCCCTCACTGACCGGGCAATTTCTGGTGTCGTTTTAAACATGCACAAACATGGTGCAGTCGCCTGGATGACGTTCGCACTGGAATGCGCGGATACCGAACTTCGCAGTTTCCTCATCAACGGCGCTCTGATGTGCGATCAGGCAGCTTATGACCTGTTTATGTACATGAACCAGCGCGGCTACTATCAGGTGCCGACACTCATGCAGAAGACG
>JAKAXI010000084.1 GCA_021816665.1 Bacillota bacterium
TTGTTCTTTCACGGTACCCCCGGTCCCCGCCTCCTTTACCCACTAATACATCGTGGGGCATTTTCAAAGCAGCTATTGCAGAGTTCAAAGCCTCCACCTGTGCGCCTAGTGCTTCAGCAAGTTCGCTGTCGCCGCGGCGTCGTGCTTCATCGCTCTCTTTAGCACAGGTCAGCAGGTTGGCCTGTAACTGGTGAAGTTGAATCGTGCGTAAGTAGTCCTCCAGCACCCGATGATCTGATTCGGGACTTTCATCTATCAACAGCGACGAGGCATACCCACGCAACGCGGGGTCCTCCAAGCTGTCTATAAACGCACTCGACTCCCCTTCCGGAAAATCAGCGCGAAAACTGTAGAACAGAGCCAGCAGAGCAGTTTGCTCCGGAGAGGCCAATTCGTCCACGCCACGGTTCATTAACCACTCAGCGACGCCCGAACGGGCCATCATCGATTGAAGAATACGTTCCCCTGCGCGCACGGCGCCATTCTTGACGCGGTTCGGTTCTGCAGGGCGATCAAAAGTTCGATGCTGACGGCGATCGCTGCGTTTTACTTCTTTACTGATGAGTGCAAGTTCCTCCTCTAAGGCCGCCACCGAAACACCAAATTCCGATGCCAGGCTGCGTTCCAGTCGGTCTTTCTCGATTGGCGAAGCACGCTCCGCCACCAACTGCAATGCACGTCGCAAGAAGTCTGTGCGCCCACTAGGCGAACCCAAGTTCGCTCTGACACGTTCTTCCCCGATCAGAAAGTCCACGGGAGCGAGGACAGAGGATTGAAGAAGCGACTGAAACGCCTGTGCACCACGTTTGGCAATGAACTCGTCTGGGTCATGCCCGTCAGGGAAGAGCACAATACCAACTTCGAGTCCAGCCGATTGGGCTGTTTCAAGGGCACGCATCGCCGCTTTTCGACCTGCCGCGTCCCCGTCGTACGCAATGACGAGATGGTCTACGCTGCGTTTCAGCACCAATGCCTGCTCTTCGGTAAGTGAAGTACCGAGGCTCGCGACGCAGTGCTTTACCCCAGCCTGCCAGGCCGACATGACATCCATGTAACCTTCCAGCAGCAGCGCAGTCTGTGCTCGGCGCATTTCACGTCGGGCTTTGTGCAGATGAAACAGTTGCAGCCCCTTCTTAAAGACCAGTGTCTCCGGTGAATTGAGGTACTTCGGTTTGGCGTCAGCCGCCAAACTTCTGCCGCCAAACGCAACGACAGCCCCTTGCGCGTCGAAGATAGGGATCATCACTCGATCGCGGAAGCGGTCCACTGTCTGCGCCCCCAATTCCACCGCCAACCCCGCCTCCACCAACAGTCGCTCGTCAAATCCCCTTCGTTTCAGGAATGTCACGATCGTCCGACCGTCTTTCGGAGCGTAGCCCACACCGAACTCCGTCATCGTTTGGCGCGTCAATCCACGGGACTGCAGATAAGACAGGGCTTGCACACCTGCACTCGTATTCATTAGAATGTAGCTGTAAAGCTTCGACGCGAGGTCGTGTGCTTCCTTCATTCGCTGACTTGCCGAACGAATAGCTGAGTCTTGATCAATTGGGCCGAAGTTCGGTATTGAGATGTTCGCACGCTCAGCCAGTCGAAGGATGGCTTCTTGAAACGAAAGCCCTTCGATGTCCATCACAAAACCAATGACCGTGCCTCCCGCCCCGCATCCGAAGCAGTAGTACATCTGTCGGTCTGCGGAAACAGAAAAGGAAGGAGAACGTTCGTTGTGAAACGGACATAGTCCGACATACGAACGCCCACTGCGTCGGAGTTGGACGTATTCTGACACCACATCTACAATGTCGGAACGCTTCCGCACTTCCTCAACGAACGATTCGTCCATTCTAGCCAAACGATCACCCCTCCTGCGGTTCAGCAGCTTCGCCGGGCGAAGACGCGCAAGCAGGAACTCGTTCGTTGACCCGCCTTTTTATATTCTACAAGCTCAGTTCTTTTCCTCCTTCGTTTCGAAAATGACATCGCGGGCTTCGCCAAAGTCCGACACCGCTGTGACGAAATCCGCGCCGGGTATACACTCGGCGCGGGTGTTTCCAGTTTGGCAACCCGCGATACGCGGTTTACATCAACCTGGACGATTGGGAGACCCCGATTTCAACAAACACTAGTATCGACGAGGTCAGTAAAATTTATCCTTGTATTTTGCCCGCACTCAATCCTATGGTCGACGCGTCACACTTATGTACGAGGGTCGACCAGTGCAGCGTGGGCGGCTGCAAGACGCGCAAGCGGGACCCGGAACGGCGAGCAGCTGACATAGTTCAGTCCCTGAACTTGACAGAAGTGTATCGACTGCTTCTCGCCCCCGTGCTCGCCACAGATACCCAGTTTGAGGTCTTTGCGGACAGAGCGACCTTTTTGTGTCGCAATTTGAATCAACTGGCCGACTCCTGTCGCGTCGAGTACGGCGAATGGGTTCTCTGGGAGAATTTTCTCGGTCGTGTAGTGGTGCAAAAATTTCCCTTCGGCATCGTCGCGGCTATAACCAAAAGTTGTCTGCGTCAAGTCATTGGTACCAAACGAAAAGAACTCCGCTTCTTCTGCAATCTCGTCTGCCGTCAGCGCAGCGCGCGGCACTTCAATCATCGTTCCAATGACACACGGCAGAGTCTGACCGGTCTCTTCTTCGACCGCGCGTGCGGTGGTTTCGACGAGTTCCTTCATTCGACGCAACTCTTCTCTCACTCCAACGAGCGGGATCATCACCTCAGGCAGGGGGTTTAGACCTTCTGCCTGGAGCTGTGCTGTTGCTTGGAAAATTGCCCTTGCCTGCATCTCGTACACTTCCGGGAAGGTAATGCCAAGGCGACAACCGCGGTGTCCAAGCATTGGGTTGAGTTCGTGCAGTTGACGAACTTTGCCTAGGAGGTTACTCACATCCGCCAATTCCTGTTCAATCAACGCCCGCGCCGCTCCGCTCTCGTACTGCAGGCGAGTCTGTAACACAGCTTGGCGCGTAACGAGCTGCTCGAGGTTCGGGAGAAACTCGTGCAGAGGTGGATCGAGCAAGCGAATCGTGACGGGTAGTCCGTCCATGGCTTTCAAGATCCCGTAAAAATCGTCTTGTTGCATCGGCAGTAATTCTGCTAATGCTTGGCCGCGTTCTGTCGGTGTGGACGCTAAAATCATCGCTTGAACGACAGGCACCCGCTCAGCTGCCATAAACATGTGCTCCGTTCTACACAGTCCGATACCTTCGGCGCCAAACTCGCGAGCTCTGGTGGCGTCTTCGGGATTGTCCGCATTCGCTCGCACGCCCAGCTGACGAACTTCGTCCGCCCAAGACAAGAGAGCTTGGAAGTCTGCGGAGAGTTCTGCCTGGACGCGCACAACTTCGCCGAGGAGTACGCGACCCGTGGCGCCGTCAATGGAGACCACGTCGCCCTTTCGCAAGGTTCGGTCACCGATTCGGGCGTATCCTTCGCGCACATTAATGGTCAGTGCATCGCAGCCACAGACGCAGGGCTTCCCCATTCCCCGCGCGACGACGGCTGCGTGACTGGTCATACCACCGCGACTCGTCAATATTCCCTGCGCAGCGAGGATGCCGTGAATGTCCTCCGGTGTCGTCTCCGTCCTCACTAGCAACACTGCCTCGCCTTGTTTCGACCACTGCTCTGCCTCGTCAGCGTCAAACGTAATGCGCCCTGACGCTGCACCAGGAGACGCAGGGAGGCCGCGCGCGAGCTCCTCGACAGGTGCATTCGGATCAATACCTGGGTGCAACAGTTGATCGAGTTGGTCAGGATCGACGCGGGAAACAGCCGTCGCTTTGTCGATCTTGCCTTCTTCGACAAGAGCGACCGCAATTTTGACCGCTGCAGCAGCTGTACGCTTTGCGTTGCGCGTCTGTAAGAGGAACAGTTTGCCCTCTTCCACCGTGAATTCAATGTCTTGTACATCGCGGTAGTGTGTTTCCAACTGCTCGCAGACCTGCAGGAACTGTGTATAGATTTCAGGCATATCGTATGCAAGTTCGGCAATCGGCTTCGGTGTACGTATACCGGCAACCACGTCTTCACCCTGCGCGTTTGTCAGGTACTCGCCAAACACGCTCGGTTCACCCGTCGAAGGGTTGCGCGTAAAAGCGACACCAGTCCCAGAATTGTCACCCATATTGCCAAACACCATGCTTTGGACGTTAACGGCGGTACCTAGGTCGTCAGCGATTTTGTGCACACGCCGATAAATAATCGCACGTTGGTTGTTCCAAGAGCGAAATACCGCTTCGATCGCAAGACGCAGTTGTTCGTACGGGTCCTGTGGAAACGCTTTGCCTGTCTCCCGCTCGACGAGCTTGCGGTAACCCGCAATGACTTTTTGCCAGTCCTCGGCGGTCAAAGCCTGGTCATCTTTCGCGCCGACATCTGATTTTACATCGTCCAAAATGTGCTCAAATTGATAGTGTGGAATGCTTTGCACGACGTCTCCGAACATTTGAATAAACCTGCGGTAGCAGTCAAATGCGAATCGGTCGTTGCCTGTCTGTGCTGCAAGAGCACGCACTGTTGTGTCGTTCAACCCCAGATTGAGCACCGTGTCCATCATGCCAGGCATCGAGATTGGAGCCCCTGAGCGAACCGACACCAAGAGTGGGTTCACCGCACCGCCAAAAGACTTTCCAGTCTGCTGCTCAAGTGCCTGAACCGCAGCTTGAACCTCCGTCCACATCGTTTCTGGCAGGGCTTCGCCACTGTCATAGAACGCGTGACATGCACTCGTCCCAAGCGTGAATCCGGGGGGCACTGGCAGTCCAGCCCTCGTCATCTCCGCGAGATTCGCACCCTTCCCGCCTAACAAATAACGATCTGCCGCTGTACCTGTTGCGAATGGATGGACCCACTGCGTCATGCTTCGCTCCCCTTTCGAGACACAATCTCGAGGATAATTCCTGCGGTTTCTTCAACTGCCTTGTCACTGACGTCGATCACTGGACAGTTAAGCCTGCGCATCACATCTTCTGCGAACTCCAACTCCGCCGAAATTCGCTCGTAACTTGCGTAACTTGCCTGCGGAGTCAGACCAAGTGTGCGCAGACGCTCTTGGCGAATGAGGTTCAACTTTTCCGGGCGAATGCGAAGACCGACAATCTTCCGCTTGTCCTTGAGAGCGAACAGTTCCTCAGGGGGTTGCACCTCGGGGACGAGGGGCACGTTCGCCACTTTCATGCGTCTGTGTGCCAGATACATGCTCAGCGGCGTCTTCGATGTACGGGAGACGCCAATCAGTATGATGTCAGCTCGCGCCAAGCCGCGCGGGTCGCGCCCGTCATCGTACTTCACTGCAAATTCGATGGCTTCTACCCGTCTAAAATACTCAGCGTCCAGCTGGTGAACCAACCCTGGTTTGCGTTGCGGGGGAGCACCGATTAGAGTTTCCAGTGCTTCCATCATCGGGCCCATGATATCGACCGCAGGTACCGCAAGGCGTCGGGCTTGGTGCAGCAAATACTCGCGTAATTCCGGCAGTACAACTGTAAACACAATGACTGCGTTTTCTTCTTTGGCACTTTCAACCGTTTCATCGATCACGGACGGCTCATGTACGTGCGACACGCGTCGAAGTTCAACGTGGCCACCGTCAAACTGACTTGCCGCCGCCCGGGCGACAAATTCTGCTGTCTCTCCCACCGAGTCCGATATGATGTAAATCACCGGTGTCTCCAACCGACTCTCGTCCTCCCCGCGCTATCCTCGATGTGCGCTTAAATTTCGTGAACCTGGCCGAGTTCCACAAACGCCTTGGTAATAGTTGTTTTTGACACGCGACCGACGACTTCATCGTGGTCTCCGCGCGTCACAGGCAACGAATCCACTTCGTGACGTGTCATCAAGACAGCGGCTTCGTAAAGCGTAGCGTCGAGGTCCACCGTGATCACGTTCGGAGTTCTCGTCATGACGAGACTGACAGGAACCTTGTGGATGTCTGAGCCGCCGATCGCGACCTTCAACAGGTCTTTGCGGGACACAATCCCACACAAACGGCCGCCGCGTGCAACGATAATGGTCCCAACATCCTCCACGAACAGGGCCACCACCGCGTCGTATGCGGAGCTGCCTTCCTCAAGCACTGTAGGAACAGACTTGTAGTCGCGGACATACAGTTTTCGCAACGTCTCTCCAAACAGGTCAGCGTTCTTTTTACCGCTGTAAAAGTATCCGACCCGTGGACGCGCCTCAAGGAACCCAGCCATTGTGAGGATCGACAAATCGGGTCGCAGTGTCGCTCGAGTCAAAGAGAGCGACTCAGCGATCTGCTCTCCGGTGATGGGACCGTTACGTTTGACAATTTCGATAATCGCCTGTTGACGACTCGAGAGTTCGATGAGACATCACCCGCCCACAATTGTGCCATACTATATTCGGCTTTCGCGTCATTAGTATATATCATTCGAACGCAGTTTGCACCCGATGTTCATGAGTTTTCCCACTCAGTGAGACTCTGTAAAATTTCACGAGATTTCAGTGACAGGCCAGCGTAGTCAAACATCTGTGTGCGCAGGACTTGGTCGAGCGTCTGAACGCTTTCCGCGCTCAATCGAACGTCACCCAACCGTTCCCAAGGGATCACACTGAAACTTTCTAAAACTCGTGGCAGTGTACGCTGCAGAGCGAGGCCTTTGCGACGGATGCCAGAGGTGTCGTCCGCCATTTTGCAACTGCCGCACACACATCCGCCTTCTTCCGGGCTGTACCAGCCACCTTGAACAAGTTCTGCCCCACAACGTACACATCTCGTCCACGTCGGGCTTGCCCCAAGCATCCGTAACACCTTGGCTTCCCATATACGGGCCACGATGGCTGGGGCAGTCTCATAGCCTGTCGCGTTACCAGATTGCCCATGCCCACTGCCTCCGGTCAGCCGATCTAGTGCGCCGTTAAACTGGGTGTACACAGCACTGCTCCCGTTTGGCCGTTCTTCTGCGACTGTCCCCACCAACTCACAAAAATAGGCGGCATACGCCGCCCGCTCCAAATCTTCGCGCAAGGTTCTCCTCGCGTCCAGTACTTCCACTTGGTTCAGCGACCCCATTCCGCGATTCTGATACAGAGCATACATCCCGCGTACACACAGCTGCACACCTGCTGACAAACGACTTTGCGGCTTTTTGGCACCCCGAGCCATTGCAGCCACGGTCCCGCTCGGAGTCAGCAGGTTCACAATCGTATGGGTCTCGCCGTAGGCGGTGGCACGCACCACCACCGCTTCTGTGTTATAGTTCAAACTTACTTCGTCTCCGTCTTGTGGTTTGTCTTCGACCGATCGAGTTGTTCATGCTTTTTATACAATAAGTAAGCACCGATGTCACCCGTCAACGTAAAGTATCGCCAGGAAAACTCCCGCAACCAAATCGCCCCCTGTCCAGAGTTCAAGTTCAGCTGCGTGGATTGAGGTGCCGTCGTGATTAGGTTGCCGCCGTCGTACCGGCTTATACTATGCATCGTTTGCCAGTCGGGTCACCGGCTCTGCCTAAACTGCTCTACTCCCGCTCATCAAATCCGAAACGACGCAGGAAACTCGGCTCGTTACGCCAATCCTTCTTCACTTTGACCCACAGTTCCATGAAAATTTTCGTACCGAGCAACGCCTCGAGTTCCTGTCGAGCCAATTGCCCCACGCGCTTGAGCATG
>JAKAXI010000085.1 GCA_021816665.1 Bacillota bacterium
GCGCGACCGTCGCACTCGATGCCGAGAAGGTAGCGGCCGGGGGCATCGGGATCGACCACCGCGAGGTCGATGAAAAACCCGGCGGAACCGACCTGCACGTCGACCTGGTAGCCGAGCCGCACGAGCTCGTCGCGCACCGCTTCTTCAAACGGAGAGTCCATCTCCCGTCCTGCGCTGTGCGGCATGTCTAAAATCCCAGTCTCGCAGTAGCGCAGGAACTCTTTGAACACGCGCGTGCCTTCACCCTTCGTCCGGTGCAGGTCGATGTCGTCGGAGTGCAGGTTCGTGAACACCTCGCAGCGCACGCGCGCCCGTGTGATGAGCACGTTCAGCCGCCGTTCGCCGCCCGCTTTTCCAAGTGGGCCAAAGCTCATCGCCAGGTAACCGTCTTTGTCGCGGCCGTAGCCGACGCTGATGAAGATGACGTCGCGCTCGTCGCCCTGTACCGTCTCAAGGTTTTTCACGAAGAACTTCTCGCCAGACGCTGCAAAGAACGACTCGCAGGACGGGTCCGCCCGGCGTAAGCGGTCGACCTCGTCTTCGATCGCGTCCGCCTGCGCCCCGCTGAACGCCACCACGCCAAGGGTTTCGTCCGTCTCGCCGTTCACATAGGCGCGCGCGTGCTCCATGACAGCCTCCGCAACTGCGCGGGCTTCGAGGCGGTTGGTGCGGGACTTGCCGCGGTCGTACGCGGTATCGTCAAGCCGGTGCAGCACCAAACCCTTGGCTGTCGACTGCCGGTCGGGACTCGGGAACACGACGAGTCGTCCGTCGTAAAACTCCGCGTTTGACAGCGCGACGAGGGACTCGTGGCGACTGCGGTAGTGCCAGCGCAGCATCCGCTCCGGCATGCCTTGGCTCACGCACAGGCCAAGGATGCTCTCCATATCATTCGTGTGCACATCCGTGTCTTCGGCGTCATCGTCGTCGTCCACCGCCGCGTCGAAGAAGTTCGTCGGCGGCAACTGCTTGCTGTCGCCAACCACCACCAACTGGCGGCCGCGCAAGATTGCGCCGAAGGCGTCGACCGGCTGCACTTGGCTCGCTTCGTCGAACACGACGAGGTCAAAGTGCAGACTGCCCGGTGGAAAGAAAGTCGCGACGGACATCGGGCTCGCCATAAACACCGGCTTCAGCCCCTGCACGGCGTGGCCCGCGTTCGCGAGCAACCGACGGATCGGGATGTGCCTGGCTTTCTTCTGCATCTCGCGGCGCAGGAGGCCAAGTTCGCCGCCGCTCGATTCGCGTGGCGGGACGCGCTGCAGGTGCGCAGCTGCAGCGAGCTTCTGCGTGATCTTGGTCATTTCCTCGTCGAGGGCACGAAACCGCTCCACTGTGCCCCACTGCGCGTTGCCCGCGAACTCCGCGAGGTTCGGGCGTCGTTTGAACACCACCTGCAGCAGCGCTTCGTACCAGCGGTACGTCACAGCATCGACGAGACTCGTTCCAGCATGCGTCCACGAAGCTGCCGTACGCGCGACAGAAATGAGACCCGCCTGCTCACAGCGAGCCGTAAACAAGTTCCATCGGACGATCCCGGACAGCGCCCCCAACTCACGTTGCCACTGTCGCAACCGCTCGCCGTCCGCCGCAATGTGGTCGGTCAGCCCCCCGGTCGCCGCATCCCCTGTCAGCCCAGCAGGAGCCGCACCGCCGTTTCGTCCGCCGGTCGACGCCGCGGCGCCCGTCAGCCCACCCATCGTGGCCGCGACAGTCGTGGCCGCGCCGCTGCCGACGTCTGTCCGCCGGTACTGCAGCTTTCCGACGACACTCTGCACCGACGCGCGCGCCTGCTCCAGCGCTGGCTCGAGCGACGCCAACGTGTCAGTCGCAGCGGTGCGAATGTCCGCCCGAGCGAGCAGGTCCAGTGCCCACTCCGGGACTTCTTCGCGCGCGCGCAGCTGCTTCAAATTGACCATCCACTCGACGAGCGCAGCGCACATTTGCCAATCCGTCTCCACGCCGCGCCACTTGCCGCCAAGCAGTTTCGCCAGCGTTCCTTCGTGCCGCATCACTCGCTCCTGCGTCTGCTGGACGTAGATCACGTCGTTCAGCCACGCCAACATCTCGGCTTCCGGCTGCTTCTGCGGCGCACGCAGGCAGGCCATCGCCTGCGCCCGCGCGCTCTTGTACTCGCCCGACATCCGGCCGAAGAACGACTGGTGCGCAACGAGTTGTGCCCGGACAGGGGCGAGGTCTTTCGTCCACGTGTCGACGAGGAGGAGCGCCTCGTACTTCGCCTTGAACTCGTCCACGCTCCGCATCGCTTTGATGACGTCCCACCAAGTCGCGAAGTCTGTCCACGCAGTGTCGCGCACGTTGACGCCCGTCAGGTCTGGCGCCGTGGACAACAGGCGCAGCACCTTGACTGCCGCATCCGCGTCAGGCCACGAGTCCTCAACCGGGATCGACAGGGACGATTTCGCATCCTCCCACAGCGCAGCGAGGTCCGCGACGTTGTCTACAGCCTGCGCCAGAGCGCGCACCAAGGCCTCGTGATTAGCGCCGGTTAGGGTTTCAGTCAACGCACAGCCCCAGAATGGGTGCTGCTCCGGTACGCCGAGTTCCTTCAGGAACGCCTGCAGGTCGCGCAGTACGTCCCGATGCGCGACGAACGCCTCCCGCGTCCAGCCGGTGTCCACGTCAAACACGGGCCAGTTCTCCCCAGCCGCGCGCTCCTGCCACTGCACGAGTTTACCCATCGCCGTGTACGGGGTCACACCTGTGTCGCCCATCGGCTGGTGGAGCACGTCGATGTACTCGTTGAGCTTGCTCCGCTGCATCTTGTACTCCTGTTCGTTTGTCTCAGGCGCTCCCCCCGTTCCCCACAACTGCCACGTGCGGTCGAGTTCGGTCAAGAACTGGCGCTTGTTCGTCTTGTTGCTGTGTAGCTCGAGGCACGCCGCGCCAAGGCCCACCTTCTCAAGGCGGCTCTTCACTACTTCCAGCGCAGCCATCTTTTCGGCCACGAAGAGGACGTTTTTGCCGTCGAGGACAGCCCTTGCGATCACGTTCGTGATCGTCTGCGACTTCCCCGTCCCCGGCGGGCCCTGGATGACCAGGTTGCGCCCGCGTGCCACATCGACGACGGCAGTCAGCTGCGAGCTGTCCGCGTCCATCACCGTCTGCATGTCCGTCAGCGGCAGGACATCGTCGAGACGTGCGTGATCGTCCAGGTGAGACGGCTCCTCCCGAAATCCCTCGACGAGGAGGGAGGCAAGGATGTCGTTGTCGAGCGGGTTCACCTCGTCCGGCCAGAGGTCCGCCTCAAGGTCGCGGAACATCAGGTACTTGCCAAACGAGAAGAAGCCGATGAGCAGGCGGTCCGCGTGCACAGTCCAGCGCTTCTGCTTCGCTACAGTCTGCGACATGGCGTCGGTGTATGCAGACAGACTGCCCTCGTCTGCGTCGTCTACTTCCAGGGCTGGCAACTCAAGCCCAAAGTCAGTCTTCAACTTGTATTGAAGCGAGAGGTTCTCGACGACCTCTTCGTCGGAGTACTTCACTGTGAACCGGTCTCGCGCCGTGTCCCGCTCGAGCGTCACGGGCACGAGCACAAGCGGGGCCATGAGCGCTTTGTCGCTCGACTCCGCCTCATACCACTCGAGAAAGCCCACCGCGAGAAACAGCGTGTTCGCGCCTTGCTCTTCCATGGAAGTTCGCGCCGTGCGATAGGTGTGGAGCAAGCGGCTCTTCAGTTGATCCGCTGTGTACGGGGCAGACAGCACAAGCTTACCGTCGCCGTTCGCTGCCGGTCTGACTGTCCCTTGTCCTTGCGATCCGTGGTTTGATGCTCCCGCTTGCGCGCCGTCTGACTCCTCGTCCGCTGCGTCTTCCCCGTCTGTCAACGCGTCATCCGCAGTCGCTTTTTCCATGGTGGTTGCGAGGAAACTGAGGGTCCCGTGTTGGCGCACCAAGTGGTTGTAGACCTCGTTGATCGACTGGTCCTCCAGGTTCACACCTAGACTTTTTGGCATGCGAAAGTTGAGCATGTTGTTGCGCAAGGTCAAATCCAGCAGATCTCGCCTGGCCTCCCGCAACTTCTGTTCGAGCGCGATGCGACGGGCGGGATCAACTCCGTGTGGCCCACCGCGTCGCACGGAATCTACACTGTGAATCCCCGATTGTCGGGTAGCCGCGCGCCTTTCCGCCTCGTCTCTGATGGATTCACTTGGCACCGAACTCATCCCAACGCCCCCATCCCTCTCGTCTTTCTGCAGTGTACGTTCGATCATTGACAAGGTATAACCGATTGCGCCAAATTCCGACATTATTTCTTCTTACGCTACATGAGATTGCGAGAATGGGCAAGGAGGTTGGGGAGTTACTTAATGGAACAGGAGGAAGCTATCTCACAGGGGTTGTTTTGCTTTTGAACAACGCTGCTGCCGCATCTCTGCTTTTCCAGAGCAGGATGAGGAAGTTCCCAAGCCAAATCCAAAGGAATGCCGTAGGAGATTTCGCAATCAGTAGGTAGAGAGATAAGAGCAGGAAACCGACGGTGGTTTGGATCCCGTCCTCCGTACTCGTCGCAACCTTCCCCTTGTTGAGGACTCTGACCACGAGGAACATGAGGGCCAAAATGACGGCCAAACTGATAGACGCGCGAAACGCGGTTAACGCACTCCACACACCAAACGTGACAGCCAGGCTCTTTCCTCCCTTGAAACTCAAAAACGGGGAAAATGCGTGGCCGACGATGGGGGCGAGGGCAATCGGGATCAACTGATCATTCGAGACAAGTCCTGCGTGCGAAATGAGGAAGACGGGCAGATACCCCTTGAGGAAGTCCAGTGCTACACCGAGCAGACCAAACTTAAAACCCGCGCCTTTCCAGAGGTTAAACGCCCCCGGATTCCCGTCTCCAATGCCGCGCAGATTGACTTTCGCGAACAGACCCAGCCAGTAAGAAAACATGAGCGATCCCGAAAGCAGACAGATACAGGTCAGCACCACGATCATGATCTGCCACCCCCGACGTGTATGTACCTGCCTTTCCAGATGACCCGCTTGCGAAACACGGCTTGGTAGAGAGAGTAGCCGACGACGACGAGAAAAAAGACCGTTGATAGAAAGTGGCACAACGGATGCAACAGGCCGAAACGCCCCGCATTACGGTTAAAATACACAAATTGAAGCGCATATAGCACATAGCTGGCGAGCAAAAGTGGATAAGGACCACTGTGGACAAAAAGCAAAGACAGTTGGGAGACAAGCAGTCCGATGATCCACAAAACAACGAAAAAGAGGGTGACTCCGTGCAGGGAAGCCGCGCTTAAAATAGCGCCTTTGGAGAATCCCTCCACTTCACTTCTCAGTCCACCCGAGTACATGCGAAAGGAAACCAATCCACGCCCGATATAATTAGTGACTCGAATGCCTGCGTTTTGAAAACGCGCGCCTAAATTCAAGTCATCAAGCATTTCTGACCGAACACTTTCATGCCCGCCGATGGCCTCATAGTCCTTCCTGGAGACCACCACACAGGCGCCATACACGCCTTTCTTCGTACTGCGTTGTTCAAATGGAGAGCCAAACGCAAAGATGCCGAGCACATTAAACACCATGGCGAACTTCTCATAGAACTTCTCAGTTTGATGGTATGGCACGACGGATATGACTCCCCCTTGCCGCCTTTGTTCAAAAACCAATGACTCTACCGCACGAGGAGCCAAGCGGACATCTGCGTCCAGAAAGACCAAAATATCTCCGTCAGAATGGAGATAGCCGTTCCACAAGGCCCAGTTCTTCCCTGTCCATCCCTGTGGGAGATCGGGTGCCCGATACACTTGAACACCGCACTTTTCACCAATAGCCGATGTCGCATCTATAGAATGGTCATCCACTAAAATGGTCTCATCAGGACGCAGCGTTTGAGTGGCCAGCGATTCAAATAGCGCAGGCAGGTTCTGTTCCTCGTTCCGAGCAGGAATAATCACAGATATGCTTCCATGTGACACAGATTTTTCGTCAGCAATTGGCAGCGTCTTTCCCCTGAATAGAACGAGGCCGCAGATGAGCCCTAATAAGGTTATCAGCAGTAGTGTTGCGGACAAATCGATCACTTCCTACAAAGAGGACATCCAGAACCGATATCACGTTATAAATCCAGACTATTCTCTATACGTTTGTATGCACCACTGCAGAAAAATCCACGGACAATGTTGCCCGTGGTTTCAAAATTGTGGGGTGTATCCGCGGTGCGGTACTAGAACCATTATTGTGTCTTTGCCGGAAGACAAGAAGGCTCAATCGGATGATTACCGCATGCAGTATGGACTAGTCAATTTGTGCCATGTTCTAGCGCTTTCTCCCTCAGCCCCCGCCAGCAGCCGCGACTTTTTGTATTTAGTCAGTTAGCACTTTGCCCCTTGTTTCATCGCATGCACGTCGAACACCGACTGTTGGTCAACCACCTGTCACTTCACCTGATCTTTTCCGAGTCCCCCGACCCTCCTTGACTCGTCGCCTAAGCCAAAGACACTCGCACGGGTCTCCCCGCACAGACAAGCAAAACGGCCGCCCATTTTAGGCAACCCTTTGGTAAATATTTGACCTCTTCACGCTCTCATTAGGTCAAGACACCTTTTATGCCAATCACCCAAAGCACGATATACAACGCTTGAAACACCGCTGACAGAGAATAGACAGGATATTTCAACTTGAACCTCTCTGTGATGAGCGCCATCCCGATATAGATCGGCAGGCATTCTGCGACAAATCTCGGAATGCCTTGGTAGGTCGTGTAACAATTCGCCAGAATGGACGTGAGCAAGAGGTATGCACCAAGATATCTCAGGCGCTCGTCTTTTATCAGATAGATGGAAACCACAACGGCAAACAAGGATGAAAGGATACTAACAAACGGTATCGACCATCCTCCGTCCGAAGTCAGGACAGGGTGACGAAACCACTCATAGGTCGAGTGAAACGGGTACGTCAGAAACCTGCCCCATGTCGCCTGTATCTTGATAAACGCCAAGGCATACCCCGTTGACAGGTAGCTGATGACTGCCATGGTCGCATATCCTATCGAAAACAATGGAAGCAGGCAAGACCGCACAATTTTCCTCGTTGTTGACCACCCAGAGTCCATCCACAGGCGATACAAAAAAGGGACAGCGAGTAACAGGCCAACAGGCCGCTCTAAACTTGCGATTCCACCTACAGCAGCAGCCCAAGCCCATTTTTTCTTGTCGATCAGGATGAGACATACCACGCTCAGCAGCATGAACAAGCTCGCAGCACGATACGCCATGAAAAAAGGCAATAGTGGAACCAAACCAACGATTATTACTGAAGTCATGGCGACCCGTTCTGAGAGGCTATCCTTCATCCACTTATACAGCAACACCATAAATACGAAGAAGGAGCCATTGCTGATGACCATGCCAATAAAGACTATATGGATGGCTGGAACGAATGCATGGATCCACTTTGTCAGCCATGGGTAAAGCGGGAAGAAGGGCCAATTTGCTTGTTGTGCGAGTGTAAAATGCCAGTGGTCATATCCAGATGACGCAATGGAGTAATACCATAATGAGTCTGCGACAAAAAGCGTGCTGTGCAAATCATGAGATAGACCAGCAGAATCATGAGTCAGATATCCA
>JAKAXI010000086.1 GCA_021816665.1 Bacillota bacterium
GTGTCGAAAATGTCGCTAATGGCCACAAATCTGGCCTGCAGCGACATTTTTGCACTTGTGTGCCCGCTGCTGGCTCGCAACAAAAAGGTTAGCGACGTCCACGTCGCTAACCGACAGCCCCCAAGCAATGGCCCGCGCAACCAACCTGTCACGCCACCCCCCAGCCGACTTTCACCCGACATCGTCGAGCGCCTTCAGTAGTTGTCCGACTGAGGACTTTGCGTCGCCAAACAACATGCTCGTCTTCGGATTGGTGTAAAGCGGGTTGTCGATGCCTGCGAATCCCGGGTTCATCCCTCGCTTCAGGACGATGACGCGATTCGCCTGATCCACGTTTAAAATGGGCATCCCGTACAGTGGACTCGAAGGGACGTTGCGTGCTGCAGGGTTCGTTACGTCGTTGGCGCCAATCACAAGTACCACGTCCGTTTGTGGGAATTCAGGGTTAATTGCCTCCATTTCGTACAACTTCTCGTACGGTACATCGGCCTCCGCGAGAAGGACGTTCATGTGTCCCGGCATGCGGCCAGCAACCGGATGGATGCCAAACAGCACATCCACGCCGCGAGGAGCTAACTTCTCGACGAGTTGTCGAACCTCTTGCTGCGCTCTTGCCACGGCCATGCCGTATCCAGGCACAATAACCACCCGGCGCGCATACGCGAGCAGCATCGCGACGTCCTCAGGCGTCGCAGACTGAACGACGCCTCCGTCCGAGGCCACGAGCAGGCTTGCGTCCACTTTTCCGAAGGCGCCAAAGAAGATGTTCGTGATGGGCCTGTTCATCGCCCGGCTCATTTGCTGCGTCAAGATTGTCCCTGACGCCCCCACTAGCGCGCCCGCGATGACAAGCACGTTGTTGGCGAGGAGAAATCCCGTCGCAGCAGCCGCGAGACCCGTAAGCGCGTTCAACAAGGAGATCACGACCGGCATGTCAGCTCCGCCAATCGGCAGCGTAACCAGCGCGCCAAGCGCCATCGCGATCAGCACAAACAGGACGAACACCCCACTAGACACTGTCGGAGCACCTGCCAGGCACCACACAGCCAAGCCGAGCGCAACCAACAGCAGGAGACCGTTGAGAGGCTTTTGGGCAGGGTAGGTGATTGGGCGTCCCGTGATCCACTCCTGTAGCTTGATGAAAGCGAGCAGGCTGCCCGTAAAGCTGATGGAGCCAATCAGGATTGTGAACAGCGATGCGATCATCGCTGTCGGTGACAGAGGACCAGATGACCCCACAGCGTGGATCCACTCACCAATCGAAACGAGGGCAGCAGCTCCGCCGCCCATGCCGTTAAACAGTGCAACCATCTGCGGCATGGCCGTCATTTGTACTTTTCGCGCTGATACCGTACCTACTGCAACGCCGGCTGCAACGGCGACGATAATGACCGTCCAGGAGAAGTGATGATCAGTTACGATCACGGTAACAAGTGCTACGAGCATGCCAACTGCGGACAACCAGTTCCCTGACCGCGCAGTCGCAGGTGACCTCAGCCGCCTGACGCCGAGCATAAACATCACGGAGGTCACCAGGTACCCGATTTGTGACGCAAAACTCATGTCCCTTATCCCTCCGCTCAGCGCTTAGTGTGAAACATCCTGAGGATGCGATCCGTCACGACAAACCCGCCGACCACGTTCAGCGTGGCCAGAAACACCGCACCGCCGCTGATAATCTGGGCCAGCGGGCCGTGAATCGTGGAGGCGAGCGTCAACGCGCCGACGAGGACGATGCCATGAATGGCGTTGGTCGCAGACATCAGCGGGGTATGCAGCACCGAAGGGACCTTCGAGATCAGCTGAAACCCGACAAACACCGCCAACACGAAAATGTACAATTCAACGAGCAGGGTCGAGTGCATAATGGCTAACTCCTCTCAGCGAACAACCGTCTTTGTAGGCTCTCATTCACGATTTCGCCGTTCAAGATGAGGCATGTCCGATGAACGATCTCGTCGCTCAAATCAAGCTCGGTCCGGCCGCTTGGTGAGACGGCAAGCCCCTGTGAGACGCAGTGTTGAAAGAATGTGGTCACATTCCTCGCGTACAGTTGACTTGCAGGGATGGGAAGCTGTGAAGGTACGTTGAACGGGGCTGCGATGGTCACGCCGTGTCGAACGACGGTCTCCCCAGGTTCCGTCAGCTCGCAGTTGCCACTCGCTTCCGCGGCGAGATCGACAATCACAGACCCCGGCCGCATACTCCGGACCATTTCAGTTGTGATCAGAATCGGGGCGCGCTGGCCGGGAATGAGCGCTGTCGTGATTACGACGTCTGCCTCTGCCACCGGCTTCGCCAAAGCTTCGAGTTCACGCCGATGCAGGTCATCTGCGAGCGCCCGAGCGTACCCGTCCTGCGTCTGTGCCGTCTGGACGTCTACCGTCAAGAATGACGCGCCGAGACTTTCCACCTGCTCGCGCACAATGGGACGCGTGTCAAACGCCTGAACGACAGCTCCCAGTCGGCGGGCGGTTGCGATCGCTTGCAAACCGGCGACCCCGGCGCCAAGGACCAAGACCTTGGCGGGGGGGATGGTGCCGGCAGCCGTCATAAACAATGGGAAAAACTTTGGCAACCGTTCTGCGGCGAGGAGGACGGAGCGGTAACCCGACACTGTGCTCATCGACGACAGGACGTCCATGCTCTGCGACCGGCTGATCCGCGGGATCGAGCCCATGTTAAACAGTGTGACGCCGCAGTCAGTCAGGCGGTGGTAGTACGCCGGGTCGTCGCTCAGCGGTTGCACTTGGGCGATGAGGACCGTCCCTGCATTCACGTTCTGCAAATCTGATGCGTCGTCCATTCCTAATCCACGAATCCCAAAAACCACGTCAGATGTGGTCAGAATGCTCGACAAATCCTCTGCAATGTCAGCTCCGACTGACAGGTAGTCAGCGTCGTCAAACAGAGCGCCTGTCCCGGCGCCGCTTTGAACAGTTACTGTGTGTCCGTCGCCGATCAACCGCTTGACTGCGTCAGGGGCGAGAGAGACTCGTCGTTCGCCTGCGGCGCGTTCTCGCAGGACACCAAGTTTCATTGGCCTACCACATCCTTCGCCAATGGCGATCCCGCTGGCCTCAGCCCTCGAGAATCTCCTGAATCTCGACCGGGCGGTTCTCCTGGTTCGACCGTACGCCAGCCAGCACGACGGCCACGTTGAGCACGGCTGCCCTGGCGCCGACTTCTACGACGGCCTCGCCCCGGATCGCTTGAGCAAACTCTTCAATCTCGTCGCGCAGGTGGTTGGTGCGTGAGAATTGCACAGGCCCTTTGGCCAGGGTGCGGTTGTCTGGATCGTCGCTGAGGTGTTCGAACTCCACTTTGAGCAGCGAAGAGTGTTCATCGGTCACATCAGAGTTGCTCCACCAGCCGAAATCGAGTTCATAGAACAAGTTCGCTGTCGTGCCGTACATGTTGAAGGTAAACGAACCAGGGCAAGCCCAGTTCGTGCCCAAGTAGCCCATCGTGCCGTCCTCAAACTCCACCAGCGTCTGCAACACGGTGCTGTTTGACACCTTCGTGTACATCGGCTTTCCCATCGTAAACACCTGTTTTACGGGCCCCATCAGGTACTGCATGTTGTCGATCTGGTGCACGCCGAGTTGGGTCAACGGACCGCCGGGAGATTTTTCCGGGTTGCCTCGCCAGTCTCCAGGTTTCAGTTCCAATCCACGCTCGTTCGAGAACACAGCTTCTACGGTGGACACTTGCCCGAGTGCGCCGGAGTTTTTCATTTCCTTCATCTTGCGCAGGCCGCCTAATCGACGAGCGCTGTGTCCGCACATGAAGGTGATCCCGGTTTCGTTCACGACCCGCTCGATCAGCAGCGCTTCCTGCAGGTCCACCGCAATCGGCTTTTCTACGTAGACGTGCTTTCCAGCGCGGGCGACTTGTTCAATGACGGACGCGTGGTGGTCGTTTGGAACTGTGACAATTACACCTTCGATGTCGTCTCGTTGCAACAGCGCTTCGAGGCTGTCACTGTACTCGCAACCGTACTTCTGAGCAAACGCTTGTCCTTTCTCCGGGCTTCGGTTGTAACAAGTCACAAGCTGTACGTCCGGGCTCGGTGTATAGGCGTCCGCCAACACGTTGGCCCAGCGGCCCACTCCAACGGCGGCAATGCGCACCGGATCCATGGGAAAACCTCCTCGTCAATAAATAAGTAGAGACTACAGAACGCGCGCCGATAAGAAAGCTGTCGTGTCAGGCGCTGGGGTAGAGTTTGGTGAGGACGAACTCCCGATGTCCGAGGGACTCAGCCGCGGTCAGTCGCCCGTTCGACGTTTTGACCATCAGTTCCTCAAGCGCGTCGCCTGCCTCATCAAGCGTCATATCGTGACTGAGCAAACCGCTCACGTCGAGGTCAATGTGCTCTTTCATCACCGTCGCTGTCTTCGGGTTGCCGGTCAATTTGATCACCGGTTCAACCGGGTTGCCCACGATATTTCCTTGTCCGGTGGGGAAGAAGTGCAAGACGGCGCCGCCTGCAGCCATCAGTGTTACGCACTCTGCTGCCGCCGACGAGGAGTCCATGAAATTCAGTCCCCTTTTCGTTGGAGCCTCGGCAAAGTCGAGGACGTCGACGACCGGTTTGGTACCAGTCTTCTCGATGTTGCCCATGGCCTTTTCTTCAATGGTGCTAAGGCCCCCAGCGATATTGCCCTGCGTAGGTTGAGACCCTAACAGGTCGACGCCTTGCGACTGAATGAACGTCACATAGTTCTGAAAAGTTCTCACGAACTTTCCCATCACGCCAGGGCTCTCACACCGTGCCGCAATCAGGTGTTCACCGCCTGTGAGCTCTGACGTCTCGCCAAAGATGACCGTCGCGCCAGCGTCAATCAATCGGTCTACAACGACGCCGACTGTGGGACAAGAGGCGAGTCCAGTGGTAGTATCCGACTCTCCGCACTTGATGCTGACGATGAGGTCCGACCAGTCCACCGGTTCACGCTGGAGTTCCGAGGCGTACTGAACGAACTCCTGAGCTTTCCAGCAGGCCTGTCGGACAGTTTCCAGTTCACCTTGACCTTCGATGTTAAACCACGCGACGGGCTTGCCCGTCTCCGCGATTCCGTCCGCAATGCGTTTCGTCCAGTTCGGTTCGATGCCAATCACAATCGCGGCGGCCACGTTTGCGTTGCGCCCAGTTCCGATCAGGGTTCGAAAGTGCAGTTCCAGGTCTCTGCCGTACTGCAGCCGACCGTATGGATGAGAGAGTGCCATCGTTCCGGGAATCTTGTCAGCGACAGCCTCACAAGCTTCATTCGAAATGTCATCCACAGGGATGATCACGACATGATTGCGGATGCCAACGCTGCCGTCTGGGCGTCTATATCCGAGGATTGGTTTTGACATGTCATGCCCACCTCTTTGTGCGGATGTTGTGTGTGTGAACGTAGTCGCCGACGGACCAGGGTTCTGAGGTGACTCCGATCACCTGCCCGTACTCAATGACATCAGCGCCTGCTGGGTGCTCGACGAGGGCAATCTTGTGGCCGAGCGGGATGGAGTTCCTGGCGACGACTTCAACCGTGGAATTGTCATCCATGTACACGCCCTGGATGGTCTCGCCCTCCGCAATGTCGACTGTGGCTACGCCGACATGATCCGCTCGTCTGTGCACCAGGAATTTGTGCATCGCTGCTTGCCTCCTTTGGTATGGGTATGTGGTATTACCACTGATGCGTCGAGCCTAACTGAGCCTCAATATTTTGTCAATAGCCAATCAAATCAAAACAAAATTGATTTCAGATTATTGACTCAAATTAAATTGCGTACTAGTATGTGGTATGACCTCATGACAATGTAGTCCGGAAAACACGGTTTGGCTGCACACCTCAGACCTAGCAATCAGGCGGCCGCTATGGGTAGTGATTCTACTTCGCTAGGCGGGAGGCGTGGAATTTGATAGGAAAAGCGAAGCTGACGTGTTCGCACCTCTACAAGTGGTATGGTACTACGTCCGTGCTGCAGGACGCGGACTTGGCAGTGCGAGACCACGAGTTCCTGTGCATCGTGGGACCGAGCGGCTGTGGCAAGACGACGTTGTTGCGCATGATCGCGGGACTGATTGAAGTCGATCACGGAGAGATTGCCATTGACGGCGTGAAAGTGACGGGTCCTCCGCACAATGTGGCGATGGTGTTCCAGCACTTCGGCCTGTTCCCTTGGAAGACTGTATATCAGAATGTTGCTTTCCCTCTCAATATACGAAAAACAAACAAACAGGAGATCGACAAACAGGTGTACCCGTCGATTGAACTGGTTGGCCTGAAGGGCTCGGAGAGCAAGTATCCGTGGCAACTGTCAGGCGGCATGAGGCAACGTGTGGGCCTTGCCCGGGCGCTCGTCTGTCAACCTGACGTGTTGCTGATGGACGAACCGTTTGCTGCTGTGGACGCGCAGGTGCGGGAGATTTTGCAAGACGAGTTGCTGAACATCTGGAACAAGTACAGGCAGACGGTTGTCTTCATTACCCACAGCATTGATGAAGCCATTACGCTGGCTGACAGAGTCATTGTCATGGGGGCAAAACCAGGACGAGTGGTTGGCGAGGTCGAGATTGACATCGAGCGCCCGAGAACGATTGCAACCGTTCGCCACCACGACAGCTACCTGCCGCTGCGCGATGCCATCTGGTCGATGTTGCGCACTGGCTTGGAGGAGGTGCCGGTCTGATGGCTCAAGTGTTGAACGCAACGACGACGGAACTGACCACCAAGGAAATCGAGCGGTCGGTCATCGCCAAACGGGAAAAGCGTATGCGCCGACGGCGGCGCACGTCGTGGACCGCGCGTATTATCTCGCTGTTGGTTGTCATCGTCGCGTGGCAGATTTATGGGCATCACACGCTGGAGATTGTGTTTGTGCCGTTTACCACCGTGGTCGCTGACGGCTTCAACTTGTTTACACAAGGAGGGCTCGCAGGGGCTGTCCTCTACAGCGTAGTGACGTTCGTCGTCGGGCTCATCTTGGGCAGTGTCCTCGGCATTGCCGTGGGACTCGCCATGGGCTGGTTTGAGACGCTGGAAGCGTCGATTGGTCACTACATCTATGCACTCTATGCAACGCCGATGGTAGCCATCGTGCCGCTCATCACGCTGTGGTTTGGGTTTGGAGTAGGAGCGCAGTTGTTGATCATCGTTTTGTTCGTCTTTTTTCCTATCGTTGTTACCGTTTACAACGGCGTGAAACAGGTAGAAAGCAGCCTGCTCGAAGTCGGCCGTTCGTTTGGTGCCAACCAGCGGCAGATGTGGCTGCACATTGTTCTGCCCGGCAGTGTTCCGTTTATCATGACGGGCTTGACCCAAGGGGTTGCTATGGGACTTGTCGGTATGTTCATTGCCGAGATCTTCACGGCGTTATCAGGAGTTGGGAAAATCCTCGAAACCCAGGCAAACGCCTATCATACTGGTCCGACCTTGGCCACAGTCCTCGTCATCATGATTCTGGGTGTGTTTTTCAGATGGCTTGTCGCGATGCTGCAACGCAAGCTGTCAGATCGGA
>JAKAXI010000087.1 GCA_021816665.1 Bacillota bacterium
CCTGGCGCTCGTCGTCCTACAGCAGTTCTTGCTCGTCACGGTTGGCGCCGTTGTCTTGCTGTTTGAACACCAGACTGTACGCTGGCACACGCTACTGGTGACCAATATGACGCAGTGGGATGGCGGATGGTTCCTTGAAATTGCCCGTCACGGCTATCAAAACGTTGCACAGACTGCGTTTTTCCCACTCTACCCGTGGTTGATCCACATCCTCCACGTGCTGCTTTTGCTGCCTGACCCTGTCGCGGGCCTGCTGCTGTCGTTCATCTGTTTTGTTGTGGGTCTGTACCTCGTCGGCGTCTGGGCAGCACGTGAGTTTGGTGTCCGGACGGCCAGCTTGACAATGACGCTGCTCGCGCTGTTTCCGACTGCCTTTTTCTTTCGCGCCGTGTACAGTGAGTCGCTGTTCCTGCTCTTGTCCGCGGTTGCTATCCTCGCTTCGCGGCGTCGGCAGTTCGGCATTGCCGCACTCGCGGTTGCGCTAGCGGCTCTGACCCGCAATACGGGAATTGTCCTTGGCCTTATCCTCTTATGCGACTACTTGGCCGCTCGTAGTATGGGCGCAAAGTTCTGGCGCAAAGAGTGGTGGCGTCGCCTCAACTTGCAGGTCTTGTGGCTGCTGCTGCCGATTGCTACGCTTGTTTCGTACTTGCTTTGGCTGCGCCAGCACACCGGTCTCCCCTTGGCCTTTACGGTCGCGGAAAAAACTTGGCACCGCAGTTTCATGCCGTTTTGGGAGACGCTGTGGCGTGCCGTCGTACAACTGCTCTCGCCGGAACCGTGGTCGCAAGTGCCCTATCACGCATTCGAATTCGCGAGTTGGCTTATCATCTTGTTCTCTGTAGTCGTTGGTTTCCGTTTCGCCAGGTCGTCACTTCATCACATCGGGCAGGTGCTGTACCTCACCGTGATCCTTTGGATCACGTCGAGCGCCCCGGCCGCTCCCGCAGCACACGGACAGGCGTGGGATTACCTGCTTAGCACGCCGCGGTTTGTGATCGTGCTCATTCCCGTCTTTGCCTACCTGGCGCAGCAATTGCGCTCGCGCGCGGCAGTTGTCGCCGTCGGCGCCTGCGGTCTGCTGTTTATCGCGACGTACGCCTCCTTTTGCGCAGGCAGTTTCATCGCGTAAAGTAGATTGGAGCAAACGTTCTTACTTTGTAACTGATCGCATGGGAGACAGGAGTGGAAGATGCGGTGTTGAACTGATCGAGAGCGCGCAAACGAAGGGCTTGGCCAGCCCGTGGATGGGGAGTCTATGCCGCACAGAGACCTCACGCGCCTTTTAGAAATCTTCCACACTGTCCGCCGACGCAGCCGCTTGTGGCTGCTGTTGTCTGCAACTGGAGTCCTACTTACGGGCTGTGCCCGAGCAGATGCTTCAACACCGGCCCTGCCTGCACCTGTGACGGAGACCGGGATGACCCTGGACTGGGGAAAAGATGTGAAGACGCAAGCTTTGCAGATGATCACAGCGGCCAAACACACGTGTTACTTTGATATCTATGAACTGTCCGATCCCGACGTTCTCCAGGCACTCGCAGACGCCCGTCAGCGTGGCGTGGACGTCCGCGTCATCGTGGACGCAACAGAGTCACATTCACAGAACGTCGGAGTGCCGACTCTGCGAAGAAATGGGGTGCCTGTAGAATCGCTGCGAGTGAAGCAAGGAATTAACCACATCAAGATGTTGGTAGTCGACAACTCGGTGCTAATTGGCGGCATGAATTTCGGCGCGCAAAGTTGGAACAACAACGACGCGTCGGTGTATCTGCAAACAGCCAATCCGTCGTTTACCGCGTTGTTTCGCTGGGACTGGGCGCGCGCCGATGGAGCGCCCGCAGCGGCTCCATCGTATCAACTGCCACTCATCAGCGACAGGTTAATGGAACAAGATGCACAGCAGGCGATTCAAGGGGCAACGGAGCAAATTTCGATGGAGGCGTTCGACCTCTCAGACTGGGGCGTCATGGATGCGCTTGAGGCAGCAAGCAAGCGCGGCGTGAAGGTTGAAGTTCTGCTTGACCCAACGGAATACCAGAACCCAAAGAGTGCAGATGCTCTGCGCGCCGCTGGTGCAACGGTTCGTTTCTATCAACCTGTGGACGGGGAACTGATGCACGCGAAAATTCTCGACATCGACCACGGGAAGGTGTTTTTCATCGGCAGTGCGAATTTCAGTCACCAGGCATACACCTACAACCACGAGGGCGACGTCCGGCTGACGAACGTGCCGCTGTTCGCTAATGCACTAGAGCAAAACCTGGCGGCAGAAGTCGCGCGTGGCACCGATTCGCCTGCGAGCTCTGGTGCGCAGCGCGAAGAGTTCTGAATTTCAGTGAGGAGGGAGCATGTGGCGGTATCCACACAGGACAACTGGCAAACCCGACTAGACGAGAATATCGCACAGCGCGTGCACGCGCTGTGGAATCGTTTCGTGTGGCTTGACGTCTTTGGAGCCGTGATTGCTAAGTGGACGCCGCTCGCCATGCTCTTCCTGATTTTACTTGCTGTCAGCGGTGTGGCTTTGCCAACTGCGAACGAATCAACGCAGACCGCGCTCCTTGGCGGCGTCTCTGCAATCGTGGCTGCTGTGCTCGCGCGGCTGATCAACGAGCCAATCTCGCGCTTCTTCGCTCGACCGCGCCCGTTTGAACAGGAGACGTTTGAAGCGCTGGTTTGGCACGAACCGGGTCAAGGGTTTCCGAGCAACCACGCGACAGGAGCGTTCGCGCTCGCCGTCGGCATGGGACTGGTGCCGGGCTATCGGGAGGTACTGTACGTTCTCGCTGTACTTGTCTGCTTGGCCAGAATCTACGGGGGATTGCACTACCTCACGGATGTCGTGGCAGGCGCACTACACGGTGCGTTGGTTGCCTTAGTGGTGCGGCAGGTCGTCTTTCACGTCTTTAGCGTGCATGCATAGACGCATCCCGGACAGTGCATGGTAGGTGCATCTGACACAAAGGAGTCACACTCGATGCCTGCTATGCGCTGGGGCTTTGTTTTGCGTTCTGCGTCCGCTCTGGTTGGTGTGACCTGTGCGCTCTCGAGTTTCGCCCCGCCCAATGTTGCTTATGCGAACGTTTCGCTGAAGATTACAATCCACGATCAAGGCATTTCTCCGGCTACATTCAGTGCAAAACAAGGGGAATTGGTGCAGATTGACGTTGTCAACCAAGGCACCCGGACACACAACTTGGTGATCCCCGCCTTCTACATCTTCACGCAAAACCTGAACCCTGGTGAAGACGTTCAAGCTTCCTTTCGTCCCGACAAAACCGGGCAGTTTCCGTACTACTCCGACACGGGGGGGAAGCCAGAGACCGGAATCCGCGGCACAATGACAGTCAACCCGTAGCACAGTGGGCATGTGGCCCCTTCTTGGACTGGGTGACACCTCGCTTTTTGGCGTGCGTAAAAGGTACAATCGATGGTGCAACATCAACAAATCGGTCTCTGTGGAGGTATGCTACTATGCCTGAGATGCATGTGGAGAGCAAGTGGTTGGGAAAACGGCATTTTACTTCGACGGGACCTTCCGGACACCCGGTAGAGATGGATGCAAAGGTCGAAGACGGTGGGGAAGACAAAGGAAATCGCCCCATGGAACTGCTGTTGATGGGGTTGTCTGGCTGCACAGGGATTGACGTCACGCTCATCCTCGAACGCATGCGTGAACCTCTGGAGTCGCTCACGATTCACGCGGACGGCGTGCGTCGCGAAGAGAAACCGCAGGCGTTTACCGAGATCCGCCTGACGTACGAGATGACAGGACCTGTGCAGCCGGCAAAGGCTTGGCGCGCCATTCACCTGAGCGAAGAAAAGTACTGCTCAGCGTCGGCGTCTTTGAACGCCAGGATTGTGCCGCGTCTGGTGTTAAACGGAAAAGAAGAGCCGACCGTCCAGGATTAACCTGTCGAGGCTGCCCGTGATTCAGCCTGGCGGCCACAACATCTGCCTGCCGCCAAGCAGGTGGTAGTGCAGGTGGTGAACCGTTTGATGGCCGTGATCACCTACGTTCGTGACAATGCGGTAACCGTCTTCCGCGATGCCTGCGGCCTGTGCAGCTTCCTGGGCAGCGAGGTGAATGTCGCCGACCACCGATGCGTCGTCGTGTGACAAGGTTTGCGCGGAGCGAATGTGTTTCTTCGGGATGAGCAGGATGTGCACGGGCGCTTTCGGGTCGATATCGTGAAAGGCGTAGACCGTCTCAGTCTCCAACACTTTTTTGGACGGGACTGCGCCTTGAACGATTTTGCAGAACAAGCAGTCTTCCACCGTACCACTCCGTTCACAGTGTTTAAACATTCTGCTGTCCATCATACAACGTTCCCACTGGGAGGGGAAAGTCATGCCTGCGATTGGCTACCTGAACGGCGAGTTTCAGAGCCCGGATTCAGCTCTTGTCCCGATCGATGAGCGCGGACACAATTTTGGCGACGGCGTCTACGAGGTGCTGCGCGTCTACAGTGGTCGGGCGTTTCTGCCGGATTGGCACTTTGAACGCCTCGAACGGAGTCTTCACGCCATCGCGATCGACAATCCGCACACGCGGGACGAGTGGGCGGAGTTAACGAACGAGGCCATTCGCAGAAGTGGGGAGGCGGAGGCCCTCGTCTACCTGCAGGTGACGCGCGGGTTCGCGACGCGCAGTCACAGTTTTCCGCAGGCGCGCCCGTCAGTCAGCATGACAGTGCGCAAGGTTCCGGAAAAAGACCCCTCTCTGCGCGGAACACTCCTCTGTCTCCCTGATGAGCGCTGGGGCAATGTTTGGATCAAGACGATCAATCTACTGCCAAACGTGATTGCGAAGGAAGTTGCACACCGAGCCGGCGCTAACGAAGCGCTGTTGGTGCGAAACGGAGAAGTCACCGAGGGGTCGAGCAGCAACGCGTGGTTTGTGCGCGACGGGGTGATTTGGACCGCGCCCTTAGACCGCTATATTCTCGCTGGCGTGACGCGCCGCTTTGTGCTGCAGTTGGCGGGGGAATTGGGATTGTCGGTGCGCGAACAGCGACTGCCGTTTGACGCCCTGAAAGATGTGGACGAAGTGTTTATCACAGGTACCACTTCTGAAGTGCAACCGATTCACAAGGTATTTGTGGACGAGAGTACACGGTCTGCGCTTCAACTGCTGCCAGACACCGCGCCGCACACCCTTCTGCAGCAGGTTACAAATCCTGTGACGCTGTGGGAAACAGAGGGGACTGGAGATGTCACGGCGAAGTTGCGCGAGGCGTATGCCGACTATGTATCGCGTTTTCGAATGCTCGAAGTCTAGGAATTGGCCCTGTTCTCGCACAGAGACAAACGGCGCTCGCATGTCACCTATATCTTTCGAGAGAATTCCCAGGTTTGCGGGGCTGTTCAACGCTCCTCTGGTTTGCTATGATGAGAACGAATCTACCGACCGGTCGGTTTTGGCCGATGCGGTTGTCCTCTAGACGCTCGACCAGGTACGGCACGCGTCTGTCGAATGATATGAGAACCACTACGTGAGGAGGATGGCATGTGACTCGTCAGATCCGGAAGGCGGCTGTCTTGGGTGCAGGCGTGATGGGGGCTGCGATTGCAGCACACCTCGCCAACGTCGGCATCCCGGTCCTGCTCCTGGACATCGTTCCAAACGAACTTTTGCCGGACGAAGCGGCGAAGGGCTTAACACTTGAGTCCCCTGCGGTGCGCAACCGCTTTGCGGCACGAGGCCTTCAGGGCGCCAAAAAAGCGAAACCAGCCCCGTTTTACTCAGCCGCTGACGCTGAGCTGGTGCAAGTCGGAAATATCGAGGACGACCTCGGCAAACTCTCAGACTGTGACTGGGTCATCGAAGCGGTCGTCGAAAATCTCGCCATTAAGCAGCAACTGTTCGCAAAGGTCGAAGCCGTGGTCAAAGTGGACGCGATCGTCAGTTCGAATACGTCCGGCATCTCCATCGCGGACATGGCGAAAGACCGCTCGCCGGAATTTCGCAGCCGTTTCCTCGGCACTCACTTCTTCAACCCGCCGCGCTACATGAAGCTGCTCGAGATCATCCCGGGGCCGGACACAGACAACGAGATCGTCTCCTTTATGCAGACGTTTGGCGCGCGCGTACTGGGAAAAGGAGTCGTGAATGCGAAGGATACCCCGAACTTCATTGCGAACCGCATTGGCACGTACGGGCTGCTTGTGACGCTCGAAGCGATGAAGAAGCACGGCCTTGGCGTCGATGAAGTCGATGCCATTACAGGCCCGGCAATGGGTCGGCCAAAGAGCGCGACGTTCCGCACGCTTGACCTCGTCGGACTCGACACCTTTGTCCACGTCGCCAAAAACGTGCAGGCGAACGTAACCGAAGGTTGGGAGAAAGACGCGTTTGCCATCCCGTCCTACATTGAGCAGATGGTCACGAACCGCTGGCTTGGCGACAAGACGGGGCAGGGCTTCTTCAAGAAGGAGAAGAGCGCGTCTGGCAAAGAGATTCTCGCGCTCGACCTTGAGACGTTGGAGTACCGTCCGCGCAAGAAAGTCGACTCGAAGGCACTGAAGGCTGCGAAGAACGCGGCGAACGTCGGCAAGAAGATCGAGACACTCGTCTACGGCGACGACGTCGCGGCGCAGTTCGCCTGGGACGTGCTGAAAAAAGCGCTGCTCTACACCGCTGAAAAGCAAGACGAGATTGCTGAAGAGATCGTCGCGGTCGACAACGCGATGAAGTGGGGCTTCAACTGGAAATTGGGTCCGTACGAGACGTGGGACGCCATCGGTGTGCGCCGCTCGGTTGAGCGCATGCGCGCCGAAGGGGAAACCATACCGCAGTTCGTCGAGGACCTGCTCGCCTCCGGCCGTGAGTCCTTCTACGAGCGCGAGAAGGGCGAGACACCGCGCTTCTTCGTCAGCAAGAACGAGTTCCGCGATGTCGACGAACCGAAGGAACAGATTGACCTTGCGCGCCTCAAAGCGGCGGGCAAAGAGGTTGCGCGCAACCTAGAAGCGAGCCTCATCGACATCGGCGACGGCGTGCTCTGCCTCGAGTTTCACTCGCTGAAGCAAGCGGTGACACCGGGCGTGATCGAAATGGTCAACAAAGCGGTGGAAGAGGTCGAAGCCAACTGGCAGGGCCTTGTCATCGGGAATCAGGAAGAGTACTTCTGCGTCGGCGCCAACATTCTGCTGATGCTGATGGAGGCGCAGCAGAAGCACTGGGAGAACCTCGACCTCGCCGTAAACGAGTTCCAGCAGGCGATGATGCGCCTGAAGTACTCGACGAAGCCGGTCGTGGCGGCGCCGTTTAACATGACGCTCGGTGGTGGCGCAGAGGTGTGTTTCCCGGCTGACCGCATCCAGGCGGCGGCAGAGACGTACATGGGCCTTGTCGAAGTCGGCATCGGCCTCATTCCGGGCGGTGGCGGCAACAAAGAGGTTCTGATCCGCGCCGTGGAAAACGTGCCGGGCGACGTCGGCGAGCGACTT
>JAKAXI010000088.1 GCA_021816665.1 Bacillota bacterium
GCGACGCTGGCGTCGCTGCATCCGTCGGCGATTGGCGAATCGGGCTGCGGAAGTGTCGGAAATGTCGCTAGCCGCCGGATTTGTGCGCTGCAGCGACATAATTTCCGTTCGTGATGTCGGTTCCGGACCAAACCTCAAGCGGTAGCGACGCTGGCGTCGCTGGCTATGTCTAGTGAGTCTAGCAATTCTGCGACGGGCTGTCGTGATGGAGAATTGTCCGTGCTGACCACTTCTTGTTTGTTACACCCAAGCGAACAGGATCGGCTTCCTGTTTTTTGATCATTTAGTAGTTTGAAATCCTATCTTTGTCACGTTTGGAGGGCTACAATCGTCTATAGTAGAGCATTTTTGCGTCCACTTAGCCGTTTATGCTTTGAATTTTCCGGAAAGGGGCAACCGCATGCAACAGTCTCCACACACCCTTCGTTTTGACGGGTGGCATGAAGAAATCAAAGCCGTCGTCGACAACATCGCAGAGGTCATCGTGGGCAAGGAAGAGGTGGTTCGCCTTTTGCTTGTCGCGCTTTTGGCCAATGGACACTGCTTGCTCGAGGACGTCCCCGGTGTGGGGAAGACGATGTTAGTGCGGGCTACCGCCGTGACACTTGGATGCGAGTTCAAACGCATTCAATTTACGCCAGATTTGCTGCCCTCCGATGTCTCTGGAATCAGCGTGTACAACCAGAAGTCGCAGGCGTTTGAGTTTCGCCCAGGGCCGATCTTCGGACAGATCGTGCTCGCTGACGAGATCAATCGCACCTCGCCAAAGACACAGTCGGCACTGCTTGAAGCGCTTGAAGAGCACAGCGTGTCGGCAGACGGTGTGACCTACAGCTTGCCGCAGCCTTTCTTCGTCCTTGCGACAGAAAATCCGATTGAGTTCGAAGGCACGTTCCCGCTGCCAGAGGCGCAGCTTGACCGGTTTTTGATGAAGCTGAACATGGGGTACCCGACCGCTGCAGACGAGGTGGACATCCTTGGAAAGCAGCAGGTTGCGCACCCCATTACGACCCTGTGCCCCGTGACGACGCCCGCGCAGGTGCTCGAGTGGCAGAAACAAGTCGCGGACGTGCGCGTCGATGTGTCTGTGCGCCAGTACATCGTGTCACTCGTCCGAAGCACGCGTGACCACCGCAGCGTTTATCTTGGCGCCAGCCCACGGGCGAGTATCGCTTTGTTTAAGGCCTCTCAGTCACTGGCCTTTATCGTCGGCAGAGACTATGTCGTGCCGGACGACGTCCGCGCACTGGCGCCGCATGTCCTTGCGCACCGCATTCTGCTCTCTGCAGACGCGCGTCTGTCTGGTGTCGACGTCGAACGCCTGATCGCGGAACTCGTAGCCAACACGCCTGTGCCAGTGCTGCATGGGGTACGCGGCTGATGCGTGGACGGCGACTTCTGACACTGTCCGGAGTCATCATTTTCTGGGTCCTGTTGTTTGTCTTCACCCGTATCCAAGGCGCGTTTTTCGCATGGTTTTTGTTTTACTTCATGACGGCTGTACTGCTCTATGAAGCGGCCGTGGCGTGGTACGGGTTGCGTCATGTGGACGTGGAGCGGGAACTGTCTGCGGACCGGTTGTCTGCCGGGCAAAAACTCGAGATCAAAGTCACACTTCGCCGCAGCGGCTGGTGGCCGCACTTTTGGGTTCGCATTCGCGACGACTTACCCGAGCGCTGGCTGCACGACGAAAGTGATGCTGAGCGCGTGCTCTTGCCCCTGTGGCAGAAGACACGGACGTTTGTGTACGACATTCGAAACCTGCAGCGAGGTGTTTACCGCATTGGCGAAACCACGCTGGAGACAGGCGATGTGCTCGGGCTTGTGCGCAGCGTCAGGCACTACCAGCGCACGAACGAAGTGCTTGTCTACCCGCGTGTCGTGCCCGTGCGTGGGTGGTCCGGTTATCACCCGGAGGAACTCGGATTGCGCCAGCCGACCCGGCGCCGCGCCGAGGAGTCGACCACTGTCCTTGGCGTGCGAGAGTACATCCCAGGTGACCGACTGAGCCGAATCCATTGGCCAGCGAGCGCCAGGCGAGGCCAACTCCAGGCAAAAGAGTTTGAACTGCACGTGACGAGCGAGTTACTGTTCATCATTGATGCAGCGAGGTCGAGTTTCCCAACAGGGTCACGAGAGCGCTTCGAGCTTGAAATGACGATCGCGGCGTCGCTCATGAGGCACGCCTTTGACTTGAGACGTCAGTTTGCGATGACGATGCATGGCTCACGAGTGGTGTCGCTTCCAGCCGGCAACACCCAGGCGCTGTTGTTTCGCGCGCTTCAAGAGTTAGCCATGGCCGAGCCGGACGGACGAACCGACTTTGCGCAATCTTTCGCACGCATCGCGCAAGAGGCGCCACAAGGGACGACGCTTGTCGTCATCTCGCCGGCTGTGACTCGCGACACCGCTGCGGTGGCAGGCACCGTCCGCAACCGCGTAACGGTCGAGTGGTTTATGCCAGTGGGCGGTCCGAAGCTGACGGAGACCGAACGGCAAGGGTTGCAGATGTTGACGACGGCCGGCGTACATGTCTATTTGATCCCGTCGTCTGACCAACTGGAATCTCTGCAACGGGGAGGGATACAGCGTGCCACGAGTGTCTAACCCATGGCAAGGCGTGGGGGTGCGGTTGTTCACGGGTGTTGCTGGCGGCCTTTGGCTGTGGGTGTTTCTCAGCCCGGTGGCGAAGCTGGGACTCCTCTATCAACCGCAATCCCTGTTGCCAGTTTTCGTTGTCCTCGTGCTGGCGCAACTCGTCCCGTACAGGTGGGTGCGGGCACTCGCAGCGTTTGTCGTGACCACGTGGTACATGCGTCGCTACCACAGCCCTGCAGACGCGACAGCCCTGCAGGGAATCGCCACGGTATTCCGCGGAGACGCGCATGACTTGGTCGGTCTGCTCGAACATCGAGTGCCGTTTTCGGACCCGCTTCAGACGCACCTGTTTCTCGCCGCTCTCTGTCTCATTTTCTGGCTCTTGTTGTATGCGGCAGTGAGGCCACGGCTGTGGGTGTTTTACAATGCGCTCGGCGTGTTGGTGCTCGGCGTGATCGACGCAAATACCAAGGTCCACCCGAACCTGGCTTTGGTGGTCGTGTTGCTGCTCTTCGTCGCCGTCCGCAGCATTTCACAGTTCCAGTCGATCCACCACCGCCTAGTCGGCGCAAGGAACCCGGTCTTTCGCTACTTTACGCCGGTCGCGGCAATATTTGGTGTCGTCTGCGGGCTGGCCCTTTTGCTGCCGAAGCAGCAAGCCGTGTGGGCGGACCCGTTTGTGGCTGTTGGCAACGGCTCTGGTGTCGGACTCGCGGGGATCGGACTGCCAGCCCGCAAGGTGATCGGCTACGAACAGAACGACTCGTCGCTCGGTGGTTCGTTTGTCATGAGCAAAACGCCTGTTCTCGAGGTGGTAGAACCGTATCCCACCTACCTCCAAGGGCAGATCTTGAACACGTACACAGGCCACGGGTGGATTGCGAACAACCTAAACCCGCAGGCCGTTGTGCCAGGACAGAACTTTGCAAGTGCTGGCGCGACGTTTACGAACAAGGTCCCCGCGAACACAGTGACTCAGCAGGTAACGGTTCTGAACTCCACCCTGCACTCGAACAACCTGTTCGCTGGCTACGCTCCACAACAGATCGTCTCCGCTCGCTTGCGGCAACCGGGCATCGTCGAGGACCAAAACACGGGGACACTCATTTCCGGGCTCCTGCAACCGGGGGATACGTATACGGTTGTGAGTCGTCAAATGGCCGACCCGACGACTCTGCTTTTCAACCAAGCGGCAAACCCCATCACCTTTCCTGTGAGTCTGAAACCGGATTTGCAACTGCCGTCGACACTCCCGGAGCGCGTCCGGCAGTTGGCGCAACAACTGGCGGTTGGGACGAACTCGGAACTCGACAAGGTGCAAAGTGTCGAGACGTATCTGGACAACAACGAACAGTACGCCACTCAAGGGATCCCGGTGCCTGGGCCGAATCAGGACTACGTCGATCAGTTCCTGTTTGAAACGCACAAGGGTTACTGTAACAACTTCTCCTCGGCCATGGCAGTGCTTTTGCGCGCCGAGGGCATACCGACGCGGTGGGTAACTGGGTTTTCCACGGGCACGCTCGACACTTCCTACAAGGGGCCTGAGAATCGATACATCATCACCAACGCCGATGCTCATTCGTGGGTTCAGGTCTACTTCCCAGGGGCTGGCTGGATCCCGTTTGACCCGACTCCCAATTACTACATGGCCTACGCACCGTCTAAAGCGACGTCCGTCACATCACCAGCGAGTTCTGGAACCACGACGACTCCGCCGAAGGTGACACCCCGGAAACTGCCTGTTCCGGTGCCCAACTCTGGCGGCTCTGCTCCGTCTAGTGGCAGTGGCACTGGCATCGGCACTGCTTGGGTCAAGCCGGTGTCGGAAGGTCTTGGCTGGTTTGCGGGGGCAGTGGCCGTGCTGGCTCTGTTGTTCCGCCGCCGCCTGTTGCTATTCCGGCACCGCGCGAAGTGGCGCGGTGAGGGCACAACGGCGATGACGCGCGCGATCCGCCATTTGCTGCAGCTTCTGCGCTCCCGCGGCTTGGCGCCAAAGACAGCTGGTGTGACGCTGCGCGACCTCGGGCCTGTTGCGAAAAAGTGCGAGATCCCGGACGAAGACTACCGCACTTTCGTGACGACGGTTGAACGAGTCTGGTACGGCGGTGATGAACCGGCGGAATGGGACATGAAGGAAGCAAAATCGGTCTGGCAGCGCTGGCTTACGCAGCTTTTGCAAATTTGGCGATAAGTTTTTCTTCTTTAACTTCCAAAGCTAGCATTGGCGACTAGAGTGGGCCATAATAATGTTTGGTGAACACAATCTTCTGTAAGTTGGAACGGAGGGGACTGTATGGGCAAAAGCAGGAATGTGTTGGCTGTCACAGTTGGTGCAGCAGCACTTGCAGCACTGGCAGGTGCCTCGCCGGCTTTCGCAGCTACCAAGGCGATGAGTTCAGGTGGCGGTGGGAGCACGACTTTGACAGGCAACACAGATACAAGCTTGCTGAGTCAATCGAGCAACATGGGGCCAGCCGACCCGGGTAAACAAATGAATATCTCCATCGTGTTGAAGACTCACGACTACAACGGTGAGACACTCGCACAGTTTATCGCAAACACGGAAGACCCGACGAGTTCGCAGTTTCACCAGTTCCTCTCAGCAGCGCAGTTCACTCAGGAATTCGCGCCTTCATCAACAGACGTCCAGAATGTCACGAATTTTTTGACCAGCCAGGGACTCACCGTGACGAAGGTTTTCTCCAACAACCTCGTCATTCAGGCGACGGGTTCAATTGGCGCTGTGGAGAAGACGTTCAACGTGTCGATCAACCAGTATCAGCACGGCAACAAGCTGTTTTACGCCAACACGGGCGATCCACAAGTTCCATCTTCCATTAGCAATCTGATTCTCGGCATTTCAGGCCTGACGACTTTTACAAATCTGTCGACAAACAAACTGAACAAGGCGAGCTACACCAACGCTTCGATGACGCCGAGTAGTTTCGATGCCAACGGCGCGCCGACTGAGGCCCCAGGTCAGTATGGACCTGCTCAGGTGCGGTCCTTCTATAACATCAACCCACTTTACAAACACGCTTCAGGTTCAGGACAGACCATCGGCATCGCGACACTCGCGAACTTCAACCCCAGTGACGCCTATACATACTGGAAGGCGTACGGCGTCAGCACAGCCACGAACCGGATCACGGTGATCCCGGTCGACGGCGGCTTCCCCGCAGGCGTCCACCAGCCAGGTGCCGGTGAGACGACCCTCGATGTGGAGCAGTCGGGATCAATGGCACCAGGCGCACACATCAACGTCTATGAAGCGCCGAACACCAATCCGGGCTTCATCGATTTGTTCTACACAGTCGCAGCGGCCGATCAGGTATCAGTGATGTCGACCAGCTGGGGTGAAGCCGAGCAGTATGAGACGCCAGCTTACCATCAGATGATGAACCAGGCGTTTATGGAAGGCGCGGCCGAGGGCATCTCGATGTTTGCGGCGGCCGGTGATTCCGGCGCCTATGACTCCAACAACCAGAACCAACTGGCTGTGGACAGCCCGGCGTCAGACCCGTACATCACGGCTGCCGGCGGAACGGCTTACCCGGCGAACCTCGGCTTCTACACGATTCCGACGGAACGGGTTTGGGGCTGGGACTACATTCTCAACAACTACCAGGCATTTGATGCATTGTACGGGGCGAACCTCAGCTACGGCCAAGCCAAGTCCATCTTCTATCCTGTCGGCGGCGGTGGCGGCGTCAGTACGAGTTGGAGTATGCCGTGGTACCAACAGGGCGTGTCAGGCATGAACGGGACTGGGCGCAACGTCCCGGACGTCTCTTTGAACGCTGACCCATTCACTGGCTACTCGGAGTATGACTCCTTTGGCCCGGGCAACACCGGTTGGCAGACGGGCTGGGGCGGCACAAGCTTTGTCGCGCCCCAGCTCGCTGGCATCACGGCGCTCATGGACAGCAGCCTCGGAACTCGCCTTGGCTTCCTGAACCCGATGTTGTACAAACTTGCGACGGGTTCGAACGCGTATGGTTCCTCGACATCGCCGTTCCACGACATTACGGCGGGTGACAACTGGTACTACAACGGTGTCCCTGGCTACGACAATGGCAGCGGCATCGGGTCGCTCAACGTGGCGAACCTTGCCAACGACATAGCCGCGATGGCGCCGGCCAGCACATCCAACACTTCCAAAAACGGTCATTAAGCAGTATGTTGGATTTCTGAGCAACCTTTGATGGCGGCTGTGCTGAACTTTGGTCGGCTTTAGTGGGCTGTAATGGGCTATTGTGGGCTGTGGTGGGCTGTCCCAAGAGGCATTTACATGCCTGACGGGGCAGCCTTTTATTGTGTTTGACCGTAGGAATACGTCTCTCACGGCGCACGCGCCTGTCCGCGCGCGAGCAAATCTACCAGTGGGCCTAGTCTAGCAGCCCAATCCCGCATGCAAGACGCCCCAAGAGAGGCGCCCCGTCGAACGAACTCCGTTCCGCCATACCGATTAATCATTCGTCAATTTCAGCGCCCCTCGCTAGACCGTGAGGGGCGCTTATTTGTGTGATAGACTACAAGCAAGCATACAGACGGCCCGCCGCGTACCACACGCCATCGGGAGCCTGTTTTTATGAGGAGGCGCACGCTTTGGCAGCGATGAAGAGAAGTGAAATCCCGCACGAGCAAGTCTGGAGCGTGGAGTCGATTTTTGCCGACGAGGCGGCGTTTGACGCAGCCATCCAGCAACTGAACAGCGACATCACGGCGCTGCATCAGCACAAGGACACACTCACGCAAGGTGAAGAGCAACTGGCTTCGTTCCTCAAGGCGCGCGATGGGGTGCTCGCCGCGATGGACCGAATTTTTGG
>JAKAXI010000089.1 GCA_021816665.1 Bacillota bacterium
AATTCTGTGGAGGCAAGCGAAACGCAATGTCAAAAATGTCGTTAATACTGCCTATATACCGAATTCACGACGCCTTCGATATATTGACTTGCGGCGCAGCACGCAGCACGCAGCACGCAACAGGGCAGCCCGCGCCGTGGCACCCTTACTTGCTCCCCTGCCACTCCGAGACGTACTTCTCAAGCGAATTGTGCAACTCATGTCCGATACGCGTATACGCGTCGTCTTCAAGGTTCGCGAGCGACACCCGAATCGACCAAGTCGGTCCGTGAAAGCCGCCGCCGTTCAGCAGCACGATCGAAGACTTTTCCGCGAGTCGAAACAGGATGTCAACCGGTTCGTAGTGGTCCTGAAGGTACTGCGTGAACGCCTCACCGTAATGGCGATTCGACCACTCCGCCAAGTCAAACTCTGTGTAGTAGTCCGCGCAGTACGACAGCGCTGGCTCAGGAAGTTCCAGTCCTTCGTACAAGAGGCGCATGCGCCGCCGGCAGATCGCCTGCGTCTGCCGCTTGTACACATCGTCACGGTCGAGCAGCGCAAATGCGGAAAAGAGGGTCATCTGCACTTGCTGCGGCGTCGACAGACCCGCCGTGTGGTTGAGCGCCACCTGCCGACTGTCGGCAACCAAGCGGTCGATGAACTTCAACTTCTCCGGGTGCCTTGTGAGCGAACTGTAGCGCTTATTCAGTTCGGCGTGCTTGTCATCCGGCAGGTGTGCCAGACGATCGTCGAAGACGTTCTCTTCTGCCACTGCGATCACGCCAAGCCTCCACCCGGTTACGCCAAAGTACTTGGAAAACGAGTACACCCCAATCGTGTTGTAGGGAATGTCTGCGATAAGCGAGCGAAAATCGTCTACGAATGTGGAGTAGACGTCGTCCGTGATCACCATCAGTTGGGGGTTGTCACGGCGGACGATGTCCGTCAAACGCTGCCTACTCTCGGGGCTTAGAGCCACAGATGGCGGGTTGCTCGGGTTGACGAGAAAGAGCGCGCGAATCGATGAGTCGCGCAGTTTATCCAACTCTTGGTCCGGGTACTGCCAGGTGTGGTCGCCTTGTGCGTCTAGGCCAGACGCCTTAATTTCCACAACGTCAAAGGCATAGCGGTCGAGTTCCGGGATCTCGACGTACGGCGGAAACACAGGAACCATGATGGCGATTTTGTCGCCGCGCCCGAGCAGCCCGTTGGCCTGCAGTGTGTCGAAGATGTAGCACATCGCCGCCGTGGCACCTTCCACCGCGAACAGCTGAAACCGACCGGCCTTCGCCTCGCACTCTCCAGCGCATAGTTCCTGCATGACGTAGTCGTGTACGATCCGCTCAGCGTGCACCAGCATCCGGTCAGGCGTCGGGTAGTTGTCGCCGATGATTCCGTCGACCAGCTCATGGACCCACTCATCCGGATCGAATCCACACTGGTCGATCCCGTAGTCGACAATGCGCTGTAAAAGTGCCACACCTTCGCCAACGTGGCCGCCCTCGCCATGGTTCTGCGTATAACTGCGAAGTCGGTCTGCGATACCCTTGATCCCGGGTTTACCACCGAGGTCTCCGTCCGACCACACCCGGCGGCTCTCGTCGAGAGCAAACTGACCGAGGACGAAGAATGCTTCGCGAGGAGTAGTCGCGATCCAATTAGGATTCCCTCGCCCCGCGTCAAGCAGCACCCGCGCGCTCTTTCGGTCGCGTCGGTGCGCGAGATCAAGCAACTCATTTTTCAACTCAAACGGGCTGATGGCCTCAAAAGAACGCTCCATCACCCGCCGCTTGTCGAGTGTCATATCGGTACTCATCTGTGAGCCCCCCTGTCGCGCTCATTGTGCGCACACGCGCCACAGGGTATGCGTTTCACGGTTCACTTTCTGCTAGACTGTGCATAGATTCGGCACATCTGAACTTTTCAGCTGGAGGCTTGGCATGTCGACTTCACCATCTCCCGCCCCCGGGCGTCCACACGCGTGGAACCGCGCGTCGTTTCTGATTCTGTTGTTGTTTCTCGTCTCCATGAACCTCCGACCTGCCATTACGTCGCTCTCACCCGTGCTTGACACCGTGTCGAGCGACCTCGGTATGAACGGCGTCGTCACGAGTTGGTTGACGTCTATACCCGTTCTGTGCATGGGGATCTTCGCGCCGCTCGCTGCACTCGCTGGTTCGCGTTTTGGCGTCGAACGGACCCTGACCGCCTGTCTCGTACTGATCGGCGGGGCCATCGGTCTGCGTGCCTTTACGGATACAGCCTGGTCGCTGCTTGGCACAGCGTTCCTCGCTGGTGTCGGCATGGCGGTCGCAGGCCCACTGGTCTCCGCCTTCATCAAGCGCTACTTCGAAAGCCGTGCGGCTGCCATGGTCGGCGTGTACACGGCCGGGATGGGCATTGGCTCTGCGATTTGCGCAGGTCTCGTCGTCCCTGTCATGCGCGGTTTCAACGGGTCCTGGCGCGCAGCGCTTGCCGTGTGGGTCGTCTACGCCGTGATCGCTTTAATTTTTTGGATCCCGACCGTCCACCGCCACGCTCCAGCCATTGAAACAAACGTGACGCCTGTGCGGCTCGGCGAACTGCCTTGGCGCGTGCCGCGTGTCTGGCTGTTGATGCTCGTCTTCGGGCTTCAGTCAGGGCTCTACTACGCGATCAGCACGTGGCTCGCGCCGTTGGTTCACGAAAACGGTTCGACACTGGCGGTCTCCGGCGCCGTGTTGACGGTGTACTCCGTTGTCCAACTGGTGGCGAATCTGCTGGCGCCCGTCATGGTGCACCGGACTGGTCACCCGGACCGCTGGCTGCTCGTCGGCTCCGTTGTCCTCCTTGTCGGCTTGGTCTTGCTCAACTTCTTCTCCACTGTCTTGACACCATGGGTTGGGGCTGTTTTTGTCGGCCTTGGCATTGGTGGGCTGTTTCCACTCGCACTTCTCCTCCCGTTCACGGAGGCAGACTCGCCACAGCGCGTGAACGATTGGACGTCGGCGATGTTGTTTGGCGGCTATATCTTCAGCAGCCTCATCCCCATGCTTGTCGGTTACATTAAGGACGTACTCGGCAGTTACCAACACGCGTTTATCGCGCTGATTGTGCTCTGTGTCGTCCTCGGCGCCACGACGTTTGCTGTGCGCCCAAGCGCGACGTCGGTAGGCGTCGACACAGACACTGACAACTTAGCGCAGTAAAAGTTAAGCTTCAGGTGGCTACGTCAAGTGCCTCCATTGCTTGGCAATTTCAATGCGGCGTGCCAGTTTTGACAGCCGTTTTTGTACTGCTGACCGGGATCACGGGAATTCTCGTCGGGCCGTGGCTATTCCGTCGGCTGCGCCTGCAGACCGCAGTTGGCAAGGAGACGCTGATGATGTAGGCTTCATTGCCCCATCACGGGCACGGCACCCACCACGCAGGTGGCGCAGTCTCTGCGAAGTGACTAGTCTACAGCGGCCGCAACACGGCGCGCACTGGGCTGCCGTCGGCATCGGCCAGCGCGAGTGGCAACGCGATGAACTCGTAGTCACCGGGCACAACTTCGTCGAGCACCAGTCCTTCAACGATCGCGATGCCTTCCGCCGTCAGCGCGTGATGCGTCGGCAGTGGTTTGCTGTCGAGCACGTCGACGGACGGCAAGTCGACGCCGAACAGGCGGATGCCAAGGCTGGAGAGAAACGGCCCTAGAGCGGGATCAAGCGGAGGAATTCGGCTCGGGAAGTTTACTCTGTCCCGCCAGGCGTCCGTCCGTACGAGCAATCGCGTTACGCCTGTAAGGTCGCACGCCGAGAGCGCATCGGGCCCAAGCACACCACCTTCGGCAAGCGGAAGGTGCACTACGCGCGCTGGTCCAATGAATGCGTCGAGGTCAAGGTCAGCTGCGCGAAGGCCATCGTCGTCGAAGTGAAACGGGGCATCGACGTGCGTGCCGGTGTGGATGCTCATCGTGACGCACCCGACGTTGACTGAGCCGCTGTCGGCTTTCGTCCACGCCAGCTCATAGGAAAACGGCGTGTCTCCCGGCCACGTGGCAACGCCCTTTGTCAGCCGCTGCGAGACGTCGATCCACCCTCTGCTCACGCGATCACGTCCCGTTCGTTCGCAAACTGTTCGTACATCTTCTCCTCCATCACGCGCTTCAGCCGCTGGACAGCCTCGAACACGTCGGTGAAGCGGGTGTAGAGAGCAATCGGCGCGAGTCGAACGATGTCCGGCGACCGGAAGTCCGGCACCACCCCAACCGTCTTCAGGGCCTTGCAGATGCGGGCTGCGTCGGTGTGAACGAGCGCCACATGGCCGCCGCGCGCGCCGGCGTCCTGCGGGTTGGCGATGGTGAAGCCGGCGTTCGGGATCTCCTGTTCGATCAGCTCCATCAGAAAGCGTGTGAGCTTGAGCGACTTCTCTCTGACACGTTCGATCCCGGCCTCTTCAAACATCTCCAGCGACCCGATGATCGGCGCCGCACTGAGCACATGCGGTGTGCCAAGTTGATAGGCGCCAGCGTGCGCCGCCGGGCAAAAGGTGTGTTCCATGTCAAACTGTACGCCTTTGTCCGAACCGAACCAACCTGCAAGCCCCGGCAGGAGGTCGAAGTGGCGGCGATTGACGTAGAGGCCTGCGACCGCTCCCGGGCCGCCGTTCAGGTACTTATAGTCGCACCAAAACGCGAAGTCGACGTCCCACGCGGACAGCTCATGCGGCAGTGCGCCGACCGAGTGACAGAGATCGAAACCGATCGGGATCCCGCGCTCGTGCGCCGCCTTTGTCAGGCGCGGCAAGTCGAGCCACTGGCCGCTTCGATACAGCACCGAAGGCAACAGGACGAGCGCGACATCGTCCGTCATGGCGGCAATCAGGGCGTCTTCGTCAAGCGTGCGGCCGTCGCGGCTGTGGACGCGAACGAGGTCTTCATCCGCATCGTAACCGTGCAGCCGCAGTTGGCTCTGGAGGGCGTAGATGTCGGTTGGAAAGTCGAGCTCATCGGCGACAATTTTAGCCCGCTCCGGCGTCGGCTGATAAAACGTCGCGACGAGTTGGTGCAGATTCACCGTGGTCGATCCTGTCACCACCACTTCGTCTGGTTCAGCGCCGACGAGCGCTGCCAGCTTTGCGCCGAGGCGCTCGGACAGGTCAAACCACGGGTACTCGCCCTGGCTCCAACCGTCGATCCCGTATCGCTTCCAGCTCTCAAGCAGCGCCAGCGTCGTCTGCTCTGCGCGCTTCGACAACAGGCCGAGCGAATTGCCATCGAGGTAGACGACGCCTTCCTGCAGGTAGAACTCCTCACGGAACGACTTCAGCGGGTCTGCGGCATCGAGTTCTCGCGCGTGATCAAGTGTGTACTTCTGCGGCATGCGGCACCTCCGGACTTGTGTAGGTTCGTGCGTCTATCGTACCGCACGGGTAGCCATTACGGCGACTGCGCGTAGAAATAGGACGCCACAACCGTAACGATAGCCCACAGCACAACTGGTCCCGCGACGGCCAGGACCAGCAACGGCGACGGCGGGAGAACCCAGGACAGGACGATGATGACGATCGCGGTCGGGATCCCAAGGTGTCCTCCGAACCGATGTGTCCGCACCCACGTCGAATCGCTCGACAGTGTCCACGGTGTGCGGATCCCGACCCACCAGTTGGGTTGGAGACGGGGCAGCACGTTCGTGATCGCGAGGAACATCAGTCCGACAAAAGTCGGTGCGAAGCGCATGGTCGGATATGCGATGATGTGAAGCGCGCGCCCAAGTACCCACAAGTAGACGAGGCCGATGAAGACGACAACCGCACCTCCAATAAAGCGATAGGTCCCCCAAAACCGATCGTAGTTGCGCCGCTTCGGGTCAATGCGCCAAAACACTTGCCAGAGTAGCATGATGGCGAGGATGAGCGCAGGCTCGTACGCCACCACGAAGTACCGCGGCGTCGAAAAGCCCGCGTGGTGCCCGTTTGGGCCAACCTTCGGCACACGAACTGGCAAAACGAAAAACGCGACGATGCCGCATGCAACCATTAGTCCCCAAGCCAGCCAACCCCACCACGGAATTGCGTTACCCTTCTTCACGGTCGTTGTCGTGTCCGGCTTCACGGTCGTTCTCATGGTCGGCTTCATCGTCGTTGTCGTGCCCGGCTTCACGGTCGGCTTTATCGTCCTCTTTATCGTCTTCTTCATGGCTGTATCCCCCTCCGAAATGCTCCATGACCCATGCCAGCCACTCCTGCAGGACGGTTGTGTTGAGGCGGTACAAGATAAACGTTCCGTCCCGCTCATCTACCACCAAGTTCGCGTTTTTGAGCACGCTCAGATGCCGACTAATGGTCGGCTGTGCGTGCGGAAAGCGACTGGCGATCTCACCCGCTGTCATGGGCCCGTTCTTCAACAGCTCGAGCACTTTGCGCCGCGTGCCGTCCGACATCGCCTTGAAGACGCTCTCGTTCACTCCGCTCACCTGCCCTTCCGTGTATCCCACTTTGATTTCATTATATAGCTAAATAGCTAAATGTGAAATAATGACGTATGCCGAGGTGGTGTCGCTGGGGCCGGGGCGGGGGCCTGTGACCTGGCAGGGCCTGTGACCGGGCCGGGGCCTGTGACCTGGCAGGGCCTGTGACGCTATGTGATCGAAACGATTACTTGGCAGCGCAACCCCGGGCGCGATGTGATCGAAAGGACCACTTGGCAGCGCGACCCGGGCCGCTATGTGCCAAAAAGGATCACTTAGCCCCGCGACCCCGGCCGCTATGTGCCAGAAAGGATCACATAGCAGCGCGACCTCGGCCGTTATGTGCCAGAAACGATCACTTAGCCCCGCGACCACGCCGCCTATGTGCCAGAAAGGATCATTTGTCGCCCTGTCGCCCCATCGCGCCGCCCCCAACGCAGCCCGAAAACAAGTCCTGCCTAATTTGTCATCGAAACGGGGTTCTCGTGCTCCAGCGGGGGCACAGCACGCTTCGCAGTCGCTGCGATTTGAACCACCACCATGACGACGATGATCGCGATCATGGCAAACATCGCCAAGGCAAAGCTGTGGGTGCCGTCGTAGATCCAGCCCAAGACGATGGGGCCCAAAGCACTCATCACATAGCCGATTGACTGTGCTTTGGCGGACCACGCCGCTGCCTCGTGGTGGTGGTTCGTCACGTCGATCGGCAGCAAAAGGTTTAGGGGAAACAATCCACCTGCTCCGACGCCAATCGTTGCGCACGCTAGGTAGGGGTCGACGTGGGACACGAGTAACAGCAGTCCGGCTAGTTCAATTACGGACTCAACCACGAGCCACAGTCGGCGTGAAGGGTACTTCCTCAGTACGAGTGGGAGGACCAAACTGACTGGAATCTGAATCGCAACAAAGATGGTGAGGGCATTTGCTGAATAGGACTTGGAGTAGCCCATTCCTTCGATGATTTGCGGCAACCACGCTGTAAACGAGTAGAACAGGAAACC